>DGUG01000187.1 GCA_002394535.1 Lachnospiraceae bacterium UBA4316 | reverse complement strand
GCTGTTTCCTTGCATTTTGCTCCGACAACACACGTTGTCGGTATCTTTTCCCCAACCTCTTCCGCATGTGAGGGACCGGACATCACTGCGACTCTTGCCTGGGGAATCTCCTCTTCTATGATCTGTGACAGGGTCATGAGTGAATTCTCCTCAATTCCCTTTGCAACATTTACTATTATCTGATCCTTTTCAACCACAGGGCTCATCAGTACCGATGTGCTCCTGGTATAAACGCTTGGAACTGCCAAAACTATAAGATCTTTGTTATGACACGCCACCTTAAGATCCGTGGTAAAGATCATATCTTCCGGGAGCTTTACTCCGGGCAGTTTCTCCTTATGTTCATGATATGTTTTAAGCATCTCGATCTCACTTTCCGCGATTGACCACATCGTAACATTGTGGCCGTTTTCGGAAAGGACAACGGATAATGCGGTACCCCAACTTCCGGCACCTATGACGCTGACATCAGCCATGCCACGCACACCTCCCGTATGTTTATTTTACATCAATTTCCGGTCTCGAACGAAGATATGTCTTGCGCTCTGTCCCGGAAATGAGTCTTTTGATATTGTCTTTGTGTCTTATAAGCATAAGTATCGTCATCAAGACGATCACTATTATATATTCGTTGTACAATTGTCCCACTCCTGCTGCAGACCAGTCATTAAAATCGGTAACCTTAAATACTATTGCACAAACTATAAGCGAAACATAAAGCAATATTGAACCGAGTGAAACATAATGGGTCAGAAAAAAAACAGAGAAGAAAACAATAATACCGACAAGAGTCATAATATGAGGCAATCCGAATATAATAAACCCGGCGGTTGCGGCAATACCTTTTCCGCCTTTAAAACCCATATAAAAAGGAAAATTATGTCCGAGAATGACCCCGAATGACGTGTACAGGAATAGAAGCTCCAGAATGAGTGCATGTTCATTTTGATACATCATCCTGGTTATAAAAATCGCCAGCCCGCATTTTAGTGCATCCCCGAGGAGTACAATAGCAGCATACTTTGCTCCCATCGTTCTGAGAATATTGGTTGTGCCGGCATTTCCGCTTCCGTACTCTCTGATATCTATTCCCTTTATCTTGCCGACAATATATCCGGTCTGAAACAGTCCGCAAACATAACCTACTATCAGGCATATCAAACGCTCTGTCACTTTTCTCCTCTTTCCCTGATAATGAACTTAAGCGGGGTACCGCGAAAGCCAAAGGCTTCACGTATCCGGTTTTCCATATATCTGGTATATGAAAAATGCATCAATTCCTTATCATTTACAAATATTACAAATGTGGGAGGCTTAACAGCCACCTGTGTCATATAAAACAGTTTTAATCTGCGTCCCCTGTCACTGGGGGGCTGCTGCAGGGCAACTGCCTCTGTCATAATCTCGTTAAGAACACCCGTTGCTATTCTCATGGACGCATTGGCAAATACAGCCTCGGCAAGATCAAAAAGCTTATTCATCCTTTGCCCTGTCAGGGCGGATATAAAGATAATCTCCGCATAGGGAATAAAAGATAGCACGCTTCTGATCTTTTTTTCAAACTTCGCGGTTGTTTTGGAATCCTTCTCCACCGCATCCCATTTATTAACCGCAACAATTATGCCCTTACCCGCATCATGAGCTATACCTGCTATCTTGGCATCCTGTTCGGTAACGCCCTCTTCGGCATCGATAACAACAACAGTAACATCCGATCTTTCAATGGCCGCTACTGTTCTTACAACCATATACCTCTCAAGTTCTTCCTTAACGTTTTTCTTTCTCCTGAGCCCCGCAGTATCAATAAAAACGAACTCTTTTTTATTATGCTTAATTACGGTATCGACTGCATCCCTTGTGGTTCCCGCAATATCCGATACGATAACCCGCTCATCTCCGATGAGCTTGTTAATCATGGAAGACTTGCCAACGTTTGGCTTTCCGACAATGGCAACTTTAACTCTCTCATTATCATCTTCTTTGGCTCCCTCCGGAGGAAAGTGAGACACAACCGCATCAAGCAGTTCTCCCAGACCCAAACGATTGGCCGCCGAAATGCTAACAGGCTCGCCTATTCCGAGATTATAAAACTCATATACATCATTACCGAACTTTTTAATATCGTCAACCTTATTGACACACAGAATAACAGGCTTCCGGCTGCGTCTTAACATATCCGCAACCTTGGAATCCGAATCAACAAGTCCCTGCTTTACATCCACAATAAAAATGATGACGTCCGCAGTATCTATAGCTATCTGTGCCTGCTCCCTCATCTGTGACAGAATAATATCAGAACTGTCCGGCTCAATACCGCCGGTATCTATTATTGTAAAATCACGATCCAGCCATGAACCTTCGGCATAAATCCTGTCTCTTGTTATCCCCGGTGTATCCTTTACTATCGAAATACGCGATCCGGCAAGTATGTTAAAAAGTGATGACTTGCCAACATTGGGGCGTCCGACTATCGCCACAACGGGCTTACTCATAATCTGCCTCTTTCACTATAAAATCAACTAAATCCAATCCGTTTGATTTTACAATATGTGTTTTTACTTGTAAAGTGCTTTCAATGTCCGCAAGTGTTGTATTATCAAGGAAAATGTCCTCATCCTTTTTCATCATGCATTCAGGGATAAGCAGATGCTTGCCGAGGCTTACCTCCTTTAGCTGTCTAATGATATCAACACCTGTTACAAGCCCTGCAACAGTTATATTTTCCCCGAAATAATCATTTCTTATGGCATAAACGTTAAAGCTGACCTTGGGAAAAAGGCTGCAGATCATAGAAGTAGCCTTCTCAACATAATCTTTTGCCAGTACTCCCGTAACGATAGAAAACGATATTTTATATTTTCCGGGATCAATCCGGCCGGCTTTTGTATCTTCCATGACCTTTTCATATGCGTGCTCATACTCATCATGCATAAGTCTTAACATTCCGACACCGTTCTCAAGCTGTGGGTAATCATCATATTCATCAGATTCCGGAAATGGTCTGCCTGCAAGAATATAAATCTCATCGGATGCATGGGCAAAATGTATCCCAAAACGTCTATATGCCTCCCCGGCTACTTCATCTATGATCGAAAGCGCCAGGATCGCATCTTCTTTTTCTATTTTCTCAAGGGGATACAGCCCCTCTCTGTACTTTGTAAGGCCCACGGGCACAACCGAAACACTCTGCATAAGTGGCGCATATTCAAGTAGATCATAGAGCGTTCTTCTAAGTTCGTCCTTGTCATTAACACCCTTGCACAGCACAACCTGACCGTTCATAACGATTCCGGCATCATAGAGCCTTTTGATCTTTGACAGAGCCTCACCCGCAAAACGGTTATTCAGCATTTTGCAACGAAGTTCCGGATTAGTCGTATGAACCGATATATTGATCGGACTAAGCCTATATCTTATGATCCTGTCGATATCATGATCGTCCATATTGGTGAGGGTAACGTAGTTTCCCTGCAGGAACGATAATCTGGAGTCATCGTCTTTAAAATATAGAGTCGGGCGCATACCTTTCGGCATCTGGTCGATGAAGCAAAAAATACACTTGTTCCTGCAACTTCGGTATTCATCCATAAGCCCGGATTCAAATTCTATTCCGAGATCTTCCTCTTCGTCTTTTTCTATCTCGAGTTCCCATTCTTCTCCGTTACTCTTCCTGATAAGGACAGTAATCTCCTCACTGTGGATATAAAACCTGTAATCAAATACGTCTTCAACCTGCATTTGGTCAATACAAAGAAGAGCATCGCCGGCTTCAACTCCCATCTCATCGGCAATGCTTCCTTTTTCAACGCTTTTGATCAAATGACCGCTGTATTCCATCATTAAATCCCAATTTACCTTCTCATGATTTATCCGTGCTTCCGAATCCACCATTTCTTACTTCACATACATCATCATCCTCTGTAATTCCGTATGGTACAAACAATCCCTGGGCAAATCCGGCACCGGCTTTAATATCAACTACCTTACCCTCGTTGGAATCGTTCGTAATCTTAATGAATATATGTCCCTCATTATCCGAATAATAATAATCGCTGTCAATGATTCCAACGGTATTGTTAAGCTGAAGCCTAAATTTGAATCCGAGCCCGCTTCTCGGAAATATCATAAGAACCCAGTCCTCATCCATCTTTGCTCTTATCCCGGTAGGAACCTTGACAGTCTCTCCCACTTCAAGATGGATGTCAAAGGGCGTGCAAAAATCATACCCTGCGCTTCCGGCGGTAGCTCTCCTCGGAAGCACCAGATTATCATACATATCCTTTATCTTATCCGGTGCATCCGGATAATCCTCTGCAAGACTGTCGCGGAATTGGTCGAAGCTTACTTTCTCAAATTTGGCAATTCTGTTCATGCATTTTACTCCCAATTATTCTGTACTTAAGGATGATTAACATATTTGCAGCAAAAAGCTTTGGAGCACGTCGTTACTTGACGAGGTATGTCACGATCTTTGATCGGGACAGCCAGAGCGGCGCTTGAGCGGATTATCCAACACCGACTTCGTCGGCGTCGCCACGTCTCGATTGTAAACAATCGAGACATATAACGTGCGGAAAGATGAGCGAAAGCGTCTTTTTGCGCAAATCATGTTAATTATCCGTAAACTATAGACTCCGCTTAATAATAGTCCGGACAGAAAATCACCGGTTTTTCGGGGGTATCGGAAGCGAGTGTCGCTGCCACATCTATCACGCGCTGGTTCGCGCTTCCCTTCCAAAGCAGCTGTACATCCCGCTCCTCTATATGAAATTCCCCGTCCACCAGTACGTCAATATACTTCATAACCGGGTCTTCCCGAAGATTTTCCCAAACCTCACCCGTATACATCCATATGGTTTTATTAGGAAATTTATCTTTGATCTCTTCGGCAAGATTCTTAATATCCTGATAATTATTGCAGTACATAGGATCTCCGCCGGAAAAAGTGATCCCGGAAATATAGGGCTTTCTAAGTTCCGTGAATATTTCCTCTTTCGCCGCATCGTCAAACGGTAATCCGCCGTTTGGGTCCCACGTGGACGGATTCTGGCATCCTTCGCAGCAATGGGAACATCCTGCCACCCAGAGAACAACACGAAGACCGTCTCCGTTGAGCATGTCGTCCTTGGTAATGTTGTGATATCTCATTACATGCTCTTCCTTTCGGCGATCTCTGCCATCTTGGCATCGTTAAGACGCGTATCTCCATGGACTCTTGAATATGAGAGATATCCATTCATTCTGTCGATTTTGGTAAGATTGCGGCTGCCGCACTTAGGGCATACATCCATTTCAAGCTCCTGGTGTCCACAGTCATCACAATATGCAAGAGACAGATTGACGCCTTCGTACAACCCCATATCCATTGCCCTATTTATAAGAGTACGGATTGCCCCGAGATTATAATCTATGGGATAGCGTACATACTGTATCTTACCTCCGTTTGAAAGTTCCCAGAATCTGTACTCAAGATCCTGTTTCTCAATGGGAGTGATGTCCTCGGAAACGTGGCAATGGAAACTGTTTGAAACATAATCCCTGTCAGATACGTTTTCTATGATTCCGTATTTCTTTCTAAACTGCTTGACCTGAAGACCGCACAGATTTTCTGCGGGAGTTCCGTATATAGCGTACAGATTGCCGTCTTCCTCTTTAAACTCGGTAATCTTCTTATTGATGTATTCAAGCACCTCAAGAGCAAACTGTCCGTCCTCAACAAGTGATTTTTTGTTGTAGAGTTCCTGCAGTTCGTTAAGAGCCGTAATACCGAAGGATGCGGTAGCATATTTAAGCAACGGCTTGATCTTGTCCGTAAGCTTTAAGTGTCCCTGATAAAAGCCTCCTTCGCAGTACGCAAGAGGGTTCGTTGAAGCACGCATTTCCCCCAGATAAGCGTATGTTCTGATATGAAGCTGCCTGATAAGATTAAGATAATAATCAAGCACCGAATAAAAATCCTTGGACTCCTGTCTTGATTTGGCAAGAATCATAGGAAGATTAAGAGAGACCGCACCAATATTAAAACGGCCTACAAATACAGGAACATCGTCATCATCCGCAGGATGCATTCCTCCTCTCTCATACCAGGGAGACAGGAATGCCCGGCATCCCATGGGGGAGATGATCTTGCCGTACCGTTTGTACATCGAAGCAATATAGCCTTTTCCTGTAAGGGAAAGCCAGTCCGGATACATAGTCTTGCTGGAGCATCTGACTCCGGCTTCAAAAACGTCCTCCAGCTCCTTGCCGGGTCCGTGAAGGTTCTCATCATACAAAAATACAATCTTCGGAAACAGAACAGGTTTCTTGCACTCTTTCTTACCCTGACCCGCACGCCTGACATCAAGCATGGTTATGGTTGCCATTTTCGCAAATCTTCCCGTTCCGGTACCTGCTGTAACCGTTATGAAAGGATAATCTCCTCTTGAACTTGCTACCGTGTTAAACTTATACTCCCATCCCTGGAACCCCTGTTCAAAATCGCGGTGTACATCCTTCTCGGCTTCTTCTTTGGCTCTTTCTTCTCCTATACCGAGGTTTAAGTACTTATTTATATATTTCTGGTAACTCTTTTCTGCATAGGGTTCAAGAATCAGATCAACGGAAGGAACCGTAAAACCGCCGTACTGCTGGCTGGCTGCGGACAGAACGATATCACCTATAACATCAAAGGCTACATCCAGCGTTTTCGGCTCATTGTACCAGATATTACCCATCTCAAATCCGCCGCGCAGAACATTTTCAACATCAAAGAGACAGCAGTTCATTGTATCCCGCCTTGCGGACATGTCATGAATATATATATACCCGTCACGGCAAGCCTGAATCTCCTCGGTGGTCAGGAAAAACTTCTGATACAGTTCCTTATTAAACTGGTTGAATATAAGGCTTCGTTTTGTCGAAACGAGAGCCGAATCGGTATTGGCATTTTCCTTGTCGCCCACGTACATGATAGACTGGCTCTTCATGTATACATCATCAAGCATCCTGACAAAATCCTGCTTGTAGTTACGGTAATCCCTGTAGCTTTTGGCAACAATCGGCTTAACTTCCTCAAGAGCTGATTCAACTATATTATGCATGATCGGGATAGGAATCTCGTCCGCATCAAGTTCATTGACGCGATCTACAACCTTTTGGCATATAAAAGCTTTCTCTTCTTCCGAAAACTTTGTAAGCGCCCTGTAAGCGGACTTACCTACAGCGTCAATAACCTTCTGAACGTTAAACTCTTCTCTCGTCCCGTCTTTTTTGATCATCTTCACCGGCTTGTCAGGTTTATACAATGAAGCGTAATCTATACCGTCTTCCTTAGTATTAGCCTTGTCAGCTTCTGTTGATAATACAGCCATAATAACCTCCCGAAAACACAAATATCAATATCTTGTATTAGCATTAATAATTTAACACCATATAATGTTGAGTGTCAATGTATAAATTATATCAATAATTTCTGGAATTGTATTTTTATTAATGCAAAAAATGCACTGATGTGTTATATTTATTAAGAATTTAATGTTTAATTTTCGAATCATTATTAGGTGAGGTGGAGAAAATGGCGCTTGCAGGGGCATTTAAAGCAAAACTCAAGAACGGAAATTACTATTACAGAAGTTCAATTACATACAAAAACAAACATATCAGCCTCGGAAGCTACGATACCGAGGAAAAGGCTCACGCGGCATACAAGGTGGCCAAAGACATCATATCCAACAACAGTATTACCATAGATGCCTACAGAACAGACACTCCTCTTGATTTCGACAAATTCGTTACGGTTATCAATTTCAGGGATAATAATGTATATATTAAAAATCCAATTTATCTTGAAAAAACCTACTTCCAATACTATCTTACACCCTCCATTATTTTCAAATTTGATATCGATGATCTTTTCTATTTTGCAAGTCATAAAATAAGCCGCAGAAACGGACATCTGTGGGTCGCGGATTACGGGATGCAGGTTAATCTTTATTCCCGTTACGGAATTAAACCACATGCTGTTTTAAACAGAGATTATCGTTTCATAAACGGAGATCGCTACGATTTCAGATATGACAATATCGAGATAATCAACAGATATACCGGAGTATATGCGGTTAAAAGAAGTGTATATACAAAGTATACGGCCCGGATACTTGTAAACGGTCTGTATACTATAGGAACATATGACACCGAGATTGAAGCTGCCGTTGCATACAATAAAGCCGCGGATATAATCAAAAAAGCGCGTCCCGAAAAAAGATTCCGGCAAAATTACATCGAATCTATGACCGCTCAGGAATACGCAATGATGTATTTAAAGCTTCCTATTTCCGACAGGATCTTTACGGATTTTTCATAGTGAGTCGATCTGAAATATTACATTAAAAAACCCGGCGTTCAAACGAAACGTCGGGTTTTTTATTCCATATTGATGATATCTTTTACTTATAAAACGAATGGGAACCATGTCTGAACAAATACTGCTTATCTCCCCATACTTTTGCGTTGCTCTTTTGGAAATACAGAGCTCCGTGAGATATATCATCTTCAATTAAAGCAGAGATAACCGCATCCTTTGTAGAAGAATCAACTTCGACAACCTTATATGCCCCGCTATCAACCGGTTGAAATTGTCCCGGTGCTTCAATAACGGACAGAATATCATCTCCCCAAATCCCGGTATCTACTCTGTTAAGCACAACAGACGCAACCAGTACTTTACCGTCTTCATCTTCCGTTGATGCTTCACACTGCACCAGTCTTTCCAATGCATCTATCTCTTCAGCCGAATAGATATTGGAAACATCCACCAAAGCCTCACCTGTTGCAACCGAATCCTTTATGCTCTCCGTACCCGTTACAAAACCGGTATCAAACGATACTGCACCTCCGGACAGATCACCGCCTATAAAGCTATCTATGTGCTCCGGTATTGCATGTGCAATCTCTACTACCTCTTCTTCTTCCAATGAATCTATCTTTGAAAGGCCTCCAAGGACTGAACTGTATTCAATTACCTTCTTCTCGGCGCGACTTTGTGCATCTTCCGCAAGAGCGATAAAACGCTCATTTGACGGTTGCGCAAAGAAACTTACGCAAAGCAAAACAGCCCCGCCCAACACACTCAAACACCATAGATGAGTATCATGATTCACACACCTTATTATGGTACCCAAGCGTTTCAATGCATATAACATAGAAATACTTAACCTCCAAGGTAAGTGTAATTCTACCACAAAAATCTTATATGTGTTACAAATTTATTACATTTCTATAATTTCAACAATTATGGAAGATTAAATTTGAGTAATTTTATAAGAATTGTCTAACTATTTTCTTTCGTAATCTATAAAACTGATATCCAGATCAATATCGCCTGTTATTCCTTCAATATGTCCTTTTGTATTATACTGCCACATCCCAAACCGATACGGATATTCTGTCGGGACCTTCTCATCGGCAAGCCACACATCATAATCCTGAAGTTCTTCAATATTAAGACCCCCGACAAGCATTTCCGAAGATGCATAGATAACGGGTTTATAACCATATCCTTTTACGGTATCACAAAACAGCTTAACAATAGCCGTTCTGGCACTGTTCGTTAGTTTGTCGGTTCTGGCTTCATCACCGCTTACTCGTTCAATATCTATGGCTACAGGGTATTTAACATTGAATCCAGAGATTGCCCCCACTATATAATTGGCCTCTTCTACCGCTTCAATCTCATTAACCGCCTGAGAATAAAAGTAGGCTCCGATAGGAATACCGGCTACCTGCGCATTCTGGGCATACTCAACAAACTTCTCATCAAGCGTTATCTTTCCGGAACCGTAACCTCTGCTTCCGAGGCGCAGCATGGCAAAACCGACACCGGCATCTTTCAATTTAGTAAAATCTACAGGTCCGTTGTATTTTGACAAATCTACACCTTTTATCGATTCTCTTTTTGACTCTTTATATGCAAGCATTCCGTTCTCATTTACAAGATTGTTTTCAAGGTCGTAATCATTTTTCGGAACATCCTTTTTTATCTCATAATATGTTTTTTTTCCGTTACCATCCTCTATTGCATAATAGTTTTCTTTATCATACTCTTTATCATCGGTCAAATCTTTATTCAGTGACTCCTCCGAACCGTCTGAAATGTCACTGTTATCGCGATCTTCTTTTGTTTTCTTACTTTCGGAGTCGGATAAATCACCCCCATCACCGTTATCTTCGGGATCATTATACGGTGTAAGTTCCCCTTCCTCTTCATTTTCAACAGGCTTGGGCTTTTTAGCATCATTCCAGAATTCCAGCTCTTCTGATGTAATATTATGGCTGTCTTTTAAAATATCATCCTCTGTTTCCACCTCCTCTTTTACATTGGCGGAAGTATGCTTAGGAGTATTCTCATCCGTATTAACATAGAGAATTACAAGAAAAAGCAAGATGACGAGCGAGGCGGCAGCCACACACATTGCAACTGTTTTCTGGTATGATTTTTTATCTTCAGATTCCTGATCATAGTAAGATGCCATATAATCCCTCATTTCCGGTCCGGAAAACAATTTCTTTGACCTGTAGCAGTTGTTATGATAGAAATGTATATATGAAAATCAACAAATACACTACACTTTTAATTACAATCGTTGCCATATTATTTCTTCAGTGCGGATGTTCATCCTCAGGAGATAACACCCCTTATTCAAAATCCGGTTTATATTATGATACAGTCATAAGTGTTACTATATACGGCACCGGACAATCAGAAGCAAAAAGAATTCTTAACGAATGCATGACACTGTGTGATCATTATGAAAAACTATTCGACCCCGATATAAACACGAGCGATATTGCAAAGATCAATTCATCCGATCAAAAGCCCATACACGTTGATAACGACACAATAAAGTGCATCCGGGAGGCGTTAAAATACTCGGAAATCTCAAACGGCAAATTTGACATTACCATAAAACCCGTATCGGATCTTTGGGATTTTCACGAAAACCCCGGGGTTATTCCGGCAAAGGAACAATTAACAAAGGCAAGCGTTCTGGTCGATTACAAAAAAATAACAATTGATCCTGTAAACAGTACAGTTTCACTTCCCAGCGGATACTCTATAGAATTAGGAGCAGCAGCAAAAGGATTTATAGCCGGAAAGATCAAAGAATATTTAATCAAGCAATCGATAACAGGTGCAATTATTAATATCGGCGGAGATATTTGCCTGCTGGGTTCAAAGCCAGACGGATCAGATTATAATATCGGGATCAACGACCCGTTTTCCGATGGTAAAACAGAAATGACTCTTGTTCTGCAAAATACTTCTGTAGCTACAAGCGGAACATACGAACGCTTTTTTACATCCGCCGGTAAAAAATATCACCATATACTTGACTCAAAAACAGGATATCCCGTCGAAACCGATGTATTGTCAGTAACCGTTATCACAAATAATCCCGTTGATTGCGATTGTCTGTGCACACTCTGTGTTATTGAAGGAGCAGAAAATGCACTCGAAATGATCAACAGTATTCCGGATACAGAGGCAATAATAATTTGTAATGACGGAGTAACGCTAACATCTTCCGGAGCAGCACGATATATTAAACCTTAATGATCTTTTTGGGGCATTTTTCAGCACACGCTCCGCAACGTGTGCACTTGTCGTAGTCAATCCTGGCAAGGTTTCCTTCTACAGAAACAGCACCGAACTCACATGTTCTGGCACATAATGCGCAACCTACACACCCGGTTTTGCACACTTTCATCGTAGCAGGTCCTTTATCCTTTGAAGAACAGGCCACTCTTACATTTGCATCGCACGGAACAAGTTCAATGATACCCCGTGGACAAATATTAACGCATTTTCCGCAGGAGGTACATTTTTGCGGGTCAATTACCGCAACACCGTTAAGAATACTTATTGCACCGCTTTCACATACATTTCGGCATGACCCGAATCCCAGACATCCGTACTCACATGCTTTATTCCCACCTCCGGAAGATACAGCCACACTCTTACAGTCTTTCGGCCCGAAATAATCATACATTTCAACAGCTACATCGCATGTTCCACTACACTTTACGAATGCTGTCTTCTTTACATACTGTCCTGCTTCCACACCCATTATAGCAGCAATCTTATCGGCAACGGGTTTTCCTCCTACCGGACATGCTCCTACCTGTGCAGCACCTGCAGCTATTGCTGCTGCAAGCCCTGAGCAGCCGGGATAACCACATCCTCCGCAATTATTGCCGGGAAGGACTGACAAGACTTCTTCTTCCTTTTTATCAATTTTAACAGCAAATTTCCTGGCAAATACACTTAAAAATATACTTATTATGAGTCCGCAGCCGGCCAATGTAGCAACCGCAATCAGAATACCCCACATATTCATTTGATTTCTCCTTAATTAACCGTATAATTATTTAAGTCCGGAAAAGCCGAAAAAAGCTATAGCCATAAGGCATGCCGTCAATAAGACTATAGGCATTCCCCGGAATGCTTTCGGTACATTGTTGTACTCCATCTTTTCACGCAATCCTGCCATTATTACTATTGAAATCAGAAAACCCACAGAAGTGGCAAATCCGTTTACAACTCCTTCAAGTATTGTATAGTCCTTTGTCACATTCGTAAGAGCGACACCGAGAACAGCGCAGTTCGTTGTAATGAGCGGCAGATAAACACCAAGCGCCTGATAAAGTCCTTTCATCTTTTTCTTTAGAAACATCTCAACAAACTGTACGAGCGCGGCAATTACCAAAATAAAAACAATTGTTTTTAAATAGGTTATGTCAAAAGGCACAAGTAAATATTTATAAATAACACCTGCAACAAATGAAGCAAGCGTTATTACAAAAACTACTGCTGATCCCATTCCGGCAGCGGTATTGATTTTCTTCGACACTCCGAGAAACGGACATATTCCAAGGAATTGAGATAGAACAACATTGTTTATAAACGCGGAGCCCACCGCGATTAAAATCAGTTTTCCGATCATTTTAATCTGCATCCTTTCCGGCTAGAGTTCTTCCCCCACAATTTGTATTCGGACAATTTCTGCAAAGTTCATCACAGTTGCCGCCCACTCCGGTATCTTTACCCCCGGCAATTTTGATTTTGTTCATTATTGCAACCAAAAAAGCAAGAACGAGAAAAGCACCCGGTGCAAGAATAAATATGGTAAGTGGTTCATACGCGGCCGGCATAACAGCCATATTAAATAATGTGCCCGCTCCGACAATCTCACGGATGATTCCGATGCAGGTAAGGCCAAACGTAAAACCGAGACCCATTCCCAATCCGTCAAATGCCGAATATATTACTTTATTTTTGGAAGCATAGCTTTCCGCACGTCCCAGAATAATACAGTTTACAACTATAAGAGGGATATATAAACCAAGCGCGGCATAAAGAGATGGTATATATGCCTTCAGAAGTAATTCGACTATAGTGACAAAGCTTGCAATAACAACGATAAATGCCGGAATCCTGACTCCGTCCGGTATTACTTTTCTGAGAACGGATATCATTATATTTGACAGAACAAGCACAACCGTTGTTGCTAATCCCATCCCTATTCCGTTTATTGCGGATGTGGTAACAGCCAGTGTCGGGCACATACCAAGCATAAGTACAAATGTTGGATTTTCTTTGAAAAGCCCATTGAACAAGCGTTCCATACACTTTCTCATCAGTTACCACCTCCTAATACACCAAAGTATGTAATCGCGGTATTCACGGCATTTGTAACAGCCTTTGTAGTAATAGTAGCACCGCTTATCGCATCAATTTCAAAATCCTGCACAGCTCCCGTTTTCGTATATGTAAATGAGCTGACTGCTTTATCCTTAAACTGATCCTTAAACTTGCTCTCTCCGGCTTTCATTCCCAGCCCGGCCGTTTCTGAAATATCAAGGATCTCCATACCCTTTACAACTCCTTCACTGTCTATTCCGACAGAAAGGGTTATATCACCTCCGTACCCTTCGTGAGTCGTAACGTTTATTACATATCCAAGTTTATTGCCTGCTGAATCATTTGCTACCACCGCAGACTCGATATCACATCCGTTGGAAGAATACACCGATACGGGTCCGTCAGACTGTTCCGCCACGCTTTCGGTGTCGACAAACCCCGAAGCATCGGGAAAAACACTCTTATATGCTTCAAGTTTGGTCTCCTCCTCCATTCTCCTGATCGGCTCAGCTGTAATATCATAGACATATCCAAGGCCCAGCCCCGCAACTATCGTTATAACGGTGAGGCATAGAACATTTTTGAAAGTACTGTTCATCAGATCTCACCTCCCTTTCCGAAACACTTTGGAATCGTTATACGCTCAATAAGCGGAACCAGAAGATTACTGATAATTATTGCATAACTGACACCTTCTGCCGAAGATGAAAAAACACGAAACATACCAGTCAGTAGTCCACAGCAAACTCCGAATATTAAGCGGCCGGTCTTGGTTATCGGACTTGTAACGTAATCCGTTGCCATGAAAAAAGCACCAAGTATCAGACCTCCTCCGCAAATCTGGGAAGTCAGGTATTCAATGCTCCACCCGTGTCCGGAAAACATACCCATAAACAACACAAACGATACAATATACGCACACGGGATTCTGAAATCAATTATGCCCGTCACAATCAGGAATACCGCTCCTGCGAGAAGTGCTACTGTACTGACCTCTCCTATAGTCCCGGGAATTCTCCCGATAAACATATCCATAAGATCAACCGGATTGCCATCTCTTATATTTGCAAGAGGTGTGGCCCCGGTTACTCCGTCATATACAAAATCTGTCATACGCGCGGTAAAACAAATAACAAGAAAGCATCTGGCAGCAAGAGCAGGGTTCATAAAATTCTGTCCGAGCCCACCAAACAGCATCTTGACTACGATTATGGCAAAAATGCTTCCGATTACTCCCATCCACCATGGTGCCGTCGGCGGAAGATTAAGCGCAAGAAGCAGACCTGTTACAACAGCACTTAAATCTCCTATCGTTACCGGTAGTCTCATTAGTTTCACATAAACCAATTCGCAAACCACACATGAAGCAATACAGACCGCAACAAGAAGCGCAGAATTAAATCCGAACTGAATTATCCCATAAAGCGTTGCCGGCAACAGACTAATTATGACAAAAAACATAATACGGGATGTTGACATTTGGCTTCTGACGTGCGGTGACGCCGATACTTTAATATTTTCACTCATATCTCTCAATACCTTTTATTTATTCTTCCTGCGATTAGCAAGGACACTCTGACGCATCATCTTGATCTCCTGAGTAAGATGTCTTTTGGCCGGGCAAATATAACTGCAACAGCCGCATTCTACACATTCCATGCCGTTAAATGCCGTAAACTTTTCTTCATCATAATGCTCAGCGATATCCGCAAGTCTCGACGGAATCAGTCTGGACGGGCAGGCTTCCACACATCTGCCACAGTTAATGCATGCTCCGGGCTCCGAATCCGAAACCGGATCCTTTATAAACGCCGTTATAGCCGACGATGATTTTGTAACGGGAACATGCGTATCAAACAGTGCAAATCCCATCATAGGGCCACCGGATATAATCTTCTCCGGCGGATTCTTAAAACCACCGGCTGCTTCGATCAGATCATCATAGCAGGTCCCAGTGTAAACCCTGTAATTCTGCGGATACTTGATTGCATCACCTGTTACTGTAACAATCCTCTCCATCAGAGGGCGCCCTTCTATTACCGCATGATATATGGCAACTATCGTATCAACATTGTTTACAATACATCCGGCATCCGCAGGAAGCATTGCTGAATTGATCGCACGTCCGCAGGTTGCGTATATAAGCTGTCTCTCAGACCCTTGCGGATATTTGGTTTTAAGAACTTTAACGGTTATCCTCGGCTCGTTAATACATAAATCTTTCAATATCCTGATGCAATCCGGCTTATTATCCTCAACAGCAAGAATACCCTTTGCATGTTCAAACAGGCACAGAATTATCTTAAGACCCGCAACAAGTTTCTCAGGCTCTTCTATCATTCTCCTGTAATCGGATGTAAGATACGGTTCACATTCCGCACAGTTTGCTATAACATAATGGATCTTCCCGGGATTTTTAGGAGAAAGCTTTACATGGGTAGGAAATCCGGCACCGCCCATTCCGATAATACCTGCTTCCTGTATGATTTGGATGACTTCCTCCTTGGTCATTTCAGATATAGGTTTGACAGGGATCGGTGGGGCTTCCTCATATGCATCATCATTCTCAATGACGATGGATTCGGTCATTTTACCCTGAACATTGCGTCTCTTTTCGATTGATTTTACGGTGCCTGAAACGGAAGAGTATACATGAGCCGATACAAATCCAACCGCTTCCGCAATTTTCTGACCGCGCAGAACGCGATCGCCAACGCTGACTATAGGATGGGCGGGGGCACCGATATGCTGGGAAAGCGGATACACAAGTTCGGGACTTGTAGGAAGAAGGTCTATTATCTTCTTGTCTTTCGTAAGATCCTTGCCTTCATATGTGTGTATACCGCCTTTAAATGTAAGAGATGGCATTACTCGTTCTCCTTAATAATTTTGAGTATATTATAACACAAAATAACTATACTAATTGTTGTTTTTTGGTTATACTATCGTATGCGTTCAATTAACCGATTATAATTAAAGGATAGTTTAGCTATATGCACATAATAGATAAGTTTTATGAGGGATACAGGCCGCTTTATCCCATCGAAAGGTTCTGCGATCCCCAAAAAGCACTTTTTGTTGATATAGAAACAACGGGTCTGAAAAAAGAGGTGACCTCCCTTTATCTGATAGGATGCGGTTATTACTGTGACAACGGTTTTATGACAAGGCTCTTCTTCGCCGACGACCGGTCGGAAGAAGCTGCTGTCATTAAAATGTTCCATGAACATATAAAAGGTTTTACCCACCTTATTCATTTTAACGGCTCAAAATTTGATGTACCGTATCTGGAGTACAAGGCAGGCACTTATAAAATTGACAGGCTCTTTGACAACATGGAACAGATTGATGTCTATTGTCTGTGCAAGCCTCTCCGTTATCTGCTTTTTCCCTCTTCCATGCGTCAAAAGGCAATCGAGGATTTTCTCGGAATACAGCGTGAAGATAAGTTCGGAGGCGGCGAGCTTATAGAGGTATATAAGCACTACGAAACGGATAATAACCCGGAGGATCTAAAACTTCTTGTAACTCATAACAGGGAGGATGTTCTCGGTATGCACCTTATTATGCCCATCCTCTACTATCTGGATTTTAAGGACGCACCACTTACCTACGAAGATTATAGAATAAACAAATATAATGATTTCAACGGTATCGAATGCGAAGAAGTCATATTCGGTTTCACAACGCCCCTTTCATTCCCCCGCTCCTTTGTTGCCAAAACCGATACGATGTATGTCAAGGTCTCCTCTCAGACAGGGCATATTTCCATCCGCCTCCCCCTCTATAAGGAAAACATGAAAATATTCTTTGACAATTACAAGGACTACTGCTATCTTCCCGAAGAAGATACCGCTCTTCATCGTTCAATTGCCCAGTCCCTGCCCAAAGACAGGTATGTCAGGGCAACAAAAGAAAAATGCTACCAGAATATATCCGGAAGTTTCTTAAAGCAGCCCTCAAATATATTCACACCAGTTCTTCGGACTTCCTTCAAAGATAAAAAGAAGTATTTTAAATTCCCGGAAAGCTTCAAAAAAGAAGCGGCCGAACAATTCGGCCGCGAACTTATTAATGTTTTCTTTACAATGAAACACCGATAATAATTATTTAAGGAGATCATTCTTCTTCTCGTAATAGAAGGAATTTCTTCTCTCAAAACCGTACTTACGGTGATTCATTATCTGTTCTGTGCTTCCTATGAAGAATATGCCTCCGTCACAAAGGCTCTGTCCGTACTTTGTAAAGATCACATCCTTCGCTTCTTCCGTAAAATAGATCAGAACATTTCTGCATATAATAAAATGATATCCCTTATCATACGGATCCTTGAGAAGATTATGCTCCTTGAACTCAACACGGGACTTGATCTCATTGCTGATCTGATAGGAAGAACCTATCTTGGTAAAATACTTCTCTTTAAGATCCTTAGGTACCGATGCAAGACTTTTCTCCGCATACAAACCTGTCTTGGCTGATGCGATTACTTGTTTGTCTATGTCCGTTGCATGAATCTTGATCTGATTGAGCGGTATATGTCTTGAGAGCGCCATTACAAGAGAATAAGGCTCATCTCCGGTGGAACATGCTGCACTCCAAATCTTAAGATTCTTGCCGAATTTACTGATCAGTTCGGGAATAAACGTCTTATCCATAAGTTCCCACTGATCAGGATTCCTGTAAAACTCCGAAACATTAATTGTAAGATAGTTTACAAACTCTTCAAATAGCTTTTTGTCAGATTTCAGGGCGCTTACAAAGTCCTCATAACCGTTTATCTTATGTTTTGTAATAAGAGTATTAATCCTGCGCTTCATTTGGGCTTCCTTATATGCGCTAAGATCAATCCCCGTCATCTTAAAAACAGCTGCTTTAAATTTTTCGTAATCCATTACTTAACTCTTGTTACTCCTCTGTATTCTCTTTTACTTCTTCTTCACCAGCGGGCGACTCTATATCAACCGATTCGGCTTCATCCTCAGGCTCATCCGGTAGAAGTGCTTTCATCGAAAGACTTATCTTCTTGTTGTCAAGATCAAAATCAACGATCTTGGCTGTAACTTCCTGTCCGACAGAAAGAACATTTGAAGGCTTGTCGATGTGGTCTCTTGATATTTGCGAAACATGAAGGAGCGCGTCAATTCCTTCTTCAAGCTCAATAAATGCGCCAAAATCCGTCATTCTGGCAACCTTACCGGTTACCTCGTTGCCTACGGCAAATTTGCTTGCCGCATCAACCCACGGATTCTCATCATCAAACTTGCGTGAAAGAGCGATCTTGTTACCGTTAATCTCTTTAACAAACACACGAACTTCCTGACCCGGTTTATATACTTTGCGGGGATTTTCCACACGTCCCCAGCTCATTTCCGAAATATGCAGCAGTCCGTCCGCTCCACCGAGATCTATAAATACACCAAAATCCGTCACATTCTTAACAACACCATTAATAACATCTCCGACTTTGAGATGATCGAACAGTTCTTTCTGGAGTTTCTCTCTCTCTGCCATAAGAAGCTGCTTGCGGTCTCCTATGATCCGGCGCTTTCTGGGATTGAACTCCGTAATAACAAATTCAATTTCCTGTCCGAGATACTTGGAAAGATCTTTCTCATAACCGTCCGAAACAAGGCTGGCAGGAATGAATACTCTTGACTCTTCAACAAGAACGCTTAATCCCCCGTCAAGAACCTGAGCAACCGTAGCTTTAAGCACTTCTTTGTTCTCGAAGGCCTCTTCAATCCTCTTGTTGCCCTTATCAAAAGCAACTCGCTTGTATGACAAGAGAACCTGTCCGTCACCGTCATTTACTTTGATAACCTTAGTTTCCATTTTATCGCCGATATTTACAACGGTCGTAAGATCCACATTGGGCGTATTTGAATACTCGTTGCGCGTAACTATACCGTCAGCTTTATAGCCGATATTGAGAATAATCTCATCCGGTTTAACTGCAATAACAGTTCCTTCAACTACCTCTCCATTGTGTATTGTTTTGCAAGATTCTTCTAACATTTGTTCAAAAGTTAATTCTGACATAATTTTGAACCTCCTCGATAATTTTTTTCGGGGTGGAAGCCCCCGCAGTAATGCCTACACGTTGGAGCGATCTTGAGGGATGTGTTTCTAAATCATCCTTGGTCTGTACGTATAATGTATTGCTACATTCACGACTGCAGATCTCGTATAGCTTTTGTGTATTGGAGCTCTTGCTGTCTCCTATTACAATCATCATGTCAACCTCAGAGGCAATCTTTTGCGCCTCTTCCTGCCTTTGGGAGGTTGCATTACAGATCGTATTCACAACGTTAATATTGTACCCTTTTTTTCGCAAGATTTCAACTAATTCTTTAAATTTGGCAAGTGTAAATGTAGTCTGAGAAACAACCGTAATATCGCATCTTCTATCAATCAAAAAATCATTGGCCTCATCTTTTGTTTCAATCACCATGGCCGGATTATCCGGAGCGCACCAACCGATAATCCCCATAACCTCAGGATGATTTCTGCTGCCGATAACAACTATGCGTTTTCCCATCCGGCTGTCTTTCTCTACTATGTTATGTATTTTCTTGACGAACGGACACGTTGTATCAACAACCTTTAGTTTTGAATTGCTAAGGGCATCCGATATTTCTTTTGACACGCCGTGGGATCTGATTATTATTGTACCGTTATCAAGTCCTTTGATCGTGTCCAGATCCTCGACTACGGTAACTCCTCTTTTTTCAAGGTCGGATACTACTTCAGCATTATGAATTATAGGGCCGAATGTAAATATCTTTTCCCCCTTTTCTATCTCGGAATATACCGTATCCACAGCTCTTTGAACACCGAAACAAAATCCGGCCGATTTTGCAACAATAATATCTATCATAGTCTCACAGTCTCTTTTTAGCCTCAGCAAGAATTGCATTCTTTACTTCTTCGATAGTCAATTCCGAACTGTCTATAAGCACCGCATCTTCTGCCTGCTTCAAAGGTGAATGTTCACGGGTCATATCCCTGTGATCTCTTTCAATAATATCGGCTTCAATCTTTGAAATATCCGCTTTCTCACCCTTCTCGGCAAGCTCATCATATCTTCTTTGGGCACGAACTTGTGATGATGCGGTAAGATATATCTTGCACCTACTGTCAGGAAGAACCACGGTTCCGATATCTCTGCCGTCCATCACCACATCTTTTTGGGCAGCCAGTTTTTGCTGTAAAGCAACGAGTTTCTCCCTCACCTTCGGATTTACGCTGGACATGGAAGCCATATTCCCCACTTCCTCGGTCCGAAGATAATCATTTACGTTTTCACCGAACAGAAGCACCACCTGCCTGCCGTTTTCATAGCTTATGGAAATATCGGCATCCTCGCATGCTTTTTCTATTTGCAGCGTATCGTTCCTATCTATTCCCTGTCTTATAAGATACAAAGCCATTGCCCTGTACATGGCACCTGTATCAACATAAATAAATCCGAGCTCTTTTGCCACCAGTTTTGCGATCGTGCTCTTTCCGGCTCCCGCGGGGCCGTCAATTGCTATACTCTTACCCATATTAATTCTCCTCCTTTAAGGAAATTCCGGAAAGGTAACCTGTAGACCAGGCTATCTGAAGGTTGAATCCTCCTGTTAGCGCATCAACATCTATCATCTCTCCGGCAAAATATAATCCTTTTATTTTCTTACTTTCCATAGTTGATGGATTGATATCCCCCGTATCAACTCCGCCTCTTGTTATTATAGCCTCCAAAAAGCCCCTGTTCCCGCTGATCTTTACCTCAAAATCCTTAAGCGTCCTGCACAGCTTTTCTCTCTCCTGCTTCGTGACGGAATTGACTTTCTTTGCGGGATCTATACCGGACTTATTGATAACGGCTGTTATGATTTTTGACGGAAGCAGCTTCCCGAGAGCATTTTCAAAGTTCTTGTTTTGGGCCTCTTCAAAATCACGTAATATACGGGCATCCAGCTCTGCCATCGAAAGTGCTGGTTTCAGATCAATATGAACCACAGCCTGCTTACGGTAATCCTCTTCGGTAAGATAGGATGAAGCAGACAAAACAAGGGGGCCCGAAATACCGAAATGGGTAAACAGCATTTCCCCGAACCCGCTGTATTTTTGCTTATCCATAACAGTTACCGACAGATTAACATTTTTTAAGGACAGTCCCTGCATATCCGTTATTTGCCTGTCGTTGCAAACAAACGGAACAAGTGATGGTTCGCATTTTCTGACTGTGATCCCTGCTTTGGCAAGCTTGTCAAGCATTCTGCCGTCGGATCCGGTTGACGGATATGAAGCTCCTCCCGTAGCAAGCACCAGCCTGTCCGTATGTATTTCGGACTTCCTGTCTCCCTTTTGTATAATAACGCTCGATATTTTATTTACGCCGCACGAATCAAGGGTTACGGCAAAATCCAACACTTTAGTATTGAGCATTATAGCAACACCATAAGATTCCAACTGCTTTTTTAATGCTTTG
This sequence comes from Lachnospiraceae bacterium UBA4316, assembly GCA_002394535.1. Classification (GTDB taxonomy): domain Bacteria; phylum Bacillota; class Clostridia; order Lachnospirales; family Lachnospiraceae; genus UBA2868. Next base: position 1,429 of record DGUG01000187.1, on the reverse strand, counting down.
ATCACATCGGAAGAATGATCACTTTGCGGAAAAACACGTTCCCCTCTCTCAATCTTGGTCTTAAGTCCCGCGTTATTAAAGAAATCAACGATTGCCCCATTATCGAAACCGTAAAAGGCACTGTATAAAAACTTGGGATTGGTAACAATATTGTCAAAAAGCTCTTCCACGGGGCATGCATTGGTAATGTTGCATCTGCCTTTGCCCGTCAGGAAAAGCTTTTTTCCCAGCTTCTCGTTTTGTTCGATCAGCGTAACTATATTTCCGTTTTCGGCTGCCTTAATGGCAGCCATCATGCCGGCAGGCCCTCCACCAACAACACAAACATTCATATTCTAAAAGAATCCCTCGATAGTCTCTTTTAATGTGGGGAGTATCTCCTCGGTAGTCAGATCAAGTTCTCCGCATATTGCCATACAGGCCATTCCGTGCATAAATATGAAAACCTTCATGAAGATGTCTCCGGCCTTATTCATATCAAGATTTTTGATCCTTCGAAGCTGCTTGATCACGAATCCGTTTTCCGCTCCGTTAATGAGATCATACATTGTATTGTTATCATCATGAGGAGTGAGAAACAGCAATTTAAATAAATTCAGTTCTTTTTTTGCAAAAGAAATATAACATAAACCAAGGTCTACAAAGGGAGTATCGTTTGTCTGTTCGTAAGCGAGACAAAACTCCTCATAAAAGGCTTTTGCTTTAACAAAAACCTCTCCCGATAATTCCTCCATATTCGTATATACACGGAAAATAGGCTGAGTACTGCAGGAAATGTGTGCCGCAAGCTTTCTGGCGGTAAGCATTTCAATTCCCTGTGTTCTTACAAGATCAAATGCTCCGTCCAAAATCATCTGCTTGGTAATCTGTTCTTTTCTGGCCATAATACCCTCTTGAATATATAGTATTAAGCACGAAAATCCCCTTCATACCCCTTTGATTATATCCCCCTCGGACATAAACAAAAAAACGGGCAGCCATAAAAACGACTGCCCGATTATTGTAACACACGTTATGATATTTTGCAAAGCATTTCTTAAACAGGATATGCTCCGGCTTCTGTGTCAGCCTTCTTCATATCTACTTTATTCTGCTGAGCCTCACGATACTTGAAGAAGTCCACTGCAACCTGAGGGAACAATGCGTATGAAAGCACATCCTCATCCTGCTGCTTGTACTGCTTCATCTCTGCTTCAAGAGTTTCAAGCTCGGGTTTATCGTGACCGGTAGCTTCTGCGGAACGGGCTGTAGATCTCTTTTCACCGGGGATAACCTTATTAATGACCTCTTCACTCATGGGCTTAACCGTCTGTCCGTAGTTACCTCTTAAGAGATCTTTAAATTCTCCTGTAGCCATCTTGTATCTCTCGCCCATAAGCACATTAAATATTGCCTGTGTTCCAACGATCTGTGACGAAGGCGTAACAAG
>DGUG01000177.1 GCA_002394535.1 Lachnospiraceae bacterium UBA4316 | reverse complement strand
TATGTTCACGCTCACGGAGAGTCTCTGTATCAACGACCCTCCTCCTGAGCTCATTTTTTCTGTTTTCTCTATATGAATCAGCCATTAAAACCTATGTTCCGTTTCACTTTTTTTAGTGCCTCTGCCGGCACTATATTTAAGACAACGTCATCGGATCAATGTTTCCTGATATCAGAAACACTGATCAATGCGTCTACTCAGAAAAGACTGGCAGGATAAACTCCCTTGTCCACAAGATCTTTAAGGGATTTCTGAACCGCTTCCTTATCTTCTGCGTAAGTAACGCCAAACCACTTATCGTGGTCCTTAAGAACTCTTACTGTTGCCTTTCCTTCCTGCATAAGACCGCTTATCTCCTGAGGAAGCAGATACTCTGACTTCATCTCCTTGCCATTCTTATCAAGCCATGCAGGGAAGTTTTCGATAAGAGTATCAAGGAACTTCTCCGGAAGGCCGAACATGTTCATGGACACAATGGCATCACCGTCAACTCTTACTTCATTTCCGTTTGCATCGCTTCCTACCAGGCTTCCGTCAGCACGCTTCTCAATATCATAGGTCTCATTGATCTCCTTAAGATAATCATTTTCACCCATTCTGCAGACACCACGGTTAACGGTACCGTTGTCAGAAAGAGTATTTCCGACAATGTAGCCTGCCATACAGATATCAAAGGCAGAAGCATTATCATCCATCTGATTTACAAGATAATCATGGATGAGTTTGAATCCTTCCTTGCCATAAAAATCATCAGCATTGATAACCGCAAACGGGCAATCGATGAGATCGCGAACCTGGATAAGGGCATGTGCTGTTCCCCAGGGCTTTGTACGACCATCCGGAACCGAATATCCCTCAGGAAGCTTGTCTATCTCCTGGAAAGCATACTCGCACTTTGCCACCTTTTCGATACGATTTCCGATTATCTCCCTGAAATCCTTCTCGATATCTTTTCTTATAATGAAAACTATCTTGTCAAATCCTGCTTCGATAGCATCATGAATTGAATAATCCATGATTATCTCTCCGCTTGGTCCGAGCTTTGCCAGCTGTTTGATACCGCCTCCAAAACGTGAACCAAGTCCTGCCGCCATAATTACAAGTGCTGTTTTCTTCATTATCTATCCTCACTAACGTTTTTATTAGAATCCAAGCCAGGCTCCGTCAGAACCCACATGGAGACCATCAGGTGTGGTGGCGTCTGTAAGCATTGCGCCATAGTCATCGCCCATCTGCTCATTGAAATAATACCACTTATCATTTATCTTCCACCAGCCATGGAGCATCGCACCCTTGGTGGAACCCTCTTCGGTATTCAGAAGATACCACTTACCATTTACTCTCTGAAGTCCCGTAAGCATCGCTCCGTTAGACCCGAGAAGATATCTGTTGACACCATCCGGGCATATCCATCCCGTAAGGAACTTTCCGTCCTTCAGATAGTACCAGTCATTCATATACTGCATCCAGGTGCCTTCCGGAGAGTTTGATGTTCCCGGTTTATCCTGAAGATTGAATCCCGGTCCGAATACATTCTCCGCACTGTTCTTTACTGTTGCTGTAGAAGATGAAGTAGTCAGCGAATTGGACCTCGCAACGGGAATATTAAAAACATACCCGGATTCAGTCTTGTCATCATCTATTCCGCCGTCACTTCTCACATACTGTGAACTCGCAATAAATTTTCCGCCGTCACCGCTGGCCTGGGCCTGTACCGAAATATACTTAAGAACACGGTCATTGGAATTATAACTGGAAATACTTACCTTATGCTTGGTATTGGTGACCGTCGTATGGGTTTCGTGGTCATCACCATTGTTGTCCTCCCAGTAAATATAAACGGAATATTTATCTGCATAGTCAACCTTGTCCCAGCTCATCTCATTTCCGCTTTCCGAAAAATTTTTCGGATTCTTCAATACATAAAACGGGAATGTTGTCGCCTTGACACGTATGCTTTGGTTTGTTCTTGAAAGAATGCTCACAGACGTCGCAGCACTTACTTCCACAGCACAATTGTCCGAGAAGTTAAAGCCCTCCGAAGGATGAACATCTATGGTGTAAGTATAGGCTGTTTTGGGCTTGTCTTTGGTTCCGGATATACTGTAATCATAAACAAAATACGTACTGTCATAAGTGCCGGGCTCATCACCGCTGGCCATCTCACCTGCTCCCATAGTGTCTTCCTTGTCCGGTGCCAGATTCAGTCGCACAGTACTTATCTCCGCTGCCAATGATGATAATGCAAATGCAGTAACAAAAGCCGTTGTGGTCAAAATAATACTACGTAGCTTCATCTATGTTTGCTCCTTTCAAAAAGCATCTTATATTTTAACATATTTTTTCTGTTCTTCAATTTATATCGACCATATAACGGCGGTCATAACGTCAAAAATCAGAAAAAGCCCTACGGATTTCTTAAATCCATAGAGCTTTTTGATTCTGCCCCCAATCTGTGATTGTGGGAGCCGCGCGGCTTTGAGCGGTTCGGAAGAATCCGAAAGGATTCTTTTCTTGATTCTAGCCTTCTGCAGTTTCTGCGACTTCGACTATCTGTGTAACAGAGTTTTCACCTGTAACAGAAGTTTCGGTGGAGCTGATAACGGTGTTTTCACTTGAAACAGGGGTTTCAGTGGAGCCTATCACAGTATTTTCAACTGCTTCGGTGCCTCTTACCGGTCCGAAGGTGGTTATCTCAGTGCCGGAAACTGTTGTACCATCGGAAGAACCCGTAGCCGGAACACCTGCTGCTGTTCCTCCTACAGACGGCACTGTGGCAGAGACAGAAATGCCATCAGCGGTAGTTTCTGTCACAGCCGGAATCTGAAGACCCGGTGTTGTACCTGCTATATCAGCAGTTCCTGCTGCCGCTGCGTTTTCAAAGATATTGCCGTGAGCCACACCGTTGGATCCTCCGTAAGGTTTTACAGAGAACTCCGTTGTAACGTAACCCTTTATTCCATTGACTGTTCCCTTTTCACTGGACTGCCAGATTGTGGTGTTGGAACCGTAAACCGGTCTGTAAACCTTATCGGAAGGATAGGATGCATACCACACATCATAAGGAATCTGTGACAGATTCATATGCTTTGTGAGCCAGGTCTTGTTAGCATAAACGATAGGAATGAATCCCGCCTGGGTCATAGCCTGACAGTAATAGTTGATCATAGCAGTCATATCATCAGCTGTGGCACCACCCTCAAGCATCTTATTTACCTCTACGTCATAAGCCACAGGATACTGTAAAGTGATCCCTTGAAGCATCTGAAGCGTCAGCTCAGTCTCCGCCTTTGTGTCCTCAAGATTCTGTGCTGTGGAACAAAGATAAACCCCCACCTTGATACCGGCAGCCTGAGCGCCTTGAATATTAACATAAGCATAAGGATCCATAGTTGTACCGTAAGCAATACGGATCATAACAAAGTCAAGACCATCGGCCTTAGCCGCCTGCCAGTCAATGTCTCCGTCCATATTCTGGAACTTTGAAACCTCGGTACCCTTCTCAATATATGTAAATGTTGAACCGTCTTCATTAACAAAACCATGCCACCAGTCGGTACTTGTATCTCCCGTAACCGCAGCACCCCCTGTTGCCTCTACCGCCAGTGCGTTAATGCTTCCGCCAAAAGCCCCCATGGCCACCATCGCAGCCGTAAGCGCCGCCGCCATTATTCTTCTATATCTATTAATTCTCATATAATAACCTTTCTAATATGTTGTCGTAGACTTAGGATAACAGTAGACTCAAATCATATCAATAGATGTGATGTAAGCTTAAATAAATGACAGAAAATCGAAAGCAACAGAAAATAATAACGGCCCAGGTGGTCATCCCACCTGAGCCGTTATTATTTTACATACTTATGAGCCCAAAAACACTCGCCACTGACGAGAACAAAATGATCACTACGAAGAATGGGCACAGATACTTTATCATAAAGTCAAACACCGGCTTACGGCGGAATCTCTCCCCGTTAAGCATTACCTCTTCAGCGATCTTATCAATACCAACAACTCTCACGATAAGGAGACAGGTACACATAGCAGCGATCGGCATCATTACAGAGTTTGTAAGGAAATCGAAGAAATCCAGGAACTGCATTCCGATAACCGTAACCGCAGCAAGCGGTCCATAGCCAAGAGCTGACAATGTACCCAGCACCACTATGATGACACCTGTAAATACTGTTGCTCTTCTGCGGCTCCAGTGAAGCTCATCCTCAAAAGTTGAAACCGCTGACTCGCTGAGCGCAATAGCTGAAGTAAGAGCTGCAAAAAGAACCAGCACAAAGAAAAGAATTCCCATCGGTGTACCTAAGCCCATGCTTGCAAAAATCTTCGGCATGGTAATGAACATAAGTGAAGGACCTGCTTTGAGATTCTCGGCAGCAGAGTCACCTGAGAAGGCAAATACTGCAGGAATGATCATTAAACCTGCCATAATCGCAATTCCTGTATCGAATATCTCAACCTGCTCGGTAGCCTCTTCGATGGAAACATCCTTCTTCATATAAGAACCGAAGGTCACAAGTATACCCATGGCAATAGACAATGAATAGAACATCTGTCCCATGGCTGAAACCACTGTCATCCAGGAGAAATTGTCCGGATTAGGTACCAGGAAATACAGAATACCGCTTACGGCACCGGGTCTGGTCATTGAATAACCTGCAATGATGACTGCAAGCACCA
>DGUG01000131.1 GCA_002394535.1 Lachnospiraceae bacterium UBA4316 | reverse complement strand
AGTTAATTTTGTCGTTTACTATAAATTATAGAATGCCTCTAATGTACTTGCTCTATCCATTACATTTCTCCACAAAAAAAAGCACAAGGAACTCTACCTTTTGTCCATAGACGAATACGAAGTATTCAAAGTAGAAACCGGGTAATTGTACCCAACATTAAAATAAATCGTTGCGTTACGCTAACGAAAAGCAATATCCTTGTGCTGTTTTTATTATAATTGAGGAACGCAGCATTTACAATCTACAGATTGTAAAAAGGCTTCCAATGACGGTGACTATGGTCTTTATCCCCCATCCAATGAACAATATGATCGAACTATAATTTCGTCAAATAGTAATATCTACTTACTACTCTATATCGTTAAACATTTTGGTTTTATATATACATGGTACCTTCTCCCATTACACCAATATCCATATTAACTTTTATTCCGTTAGTATACTTATTCCAACAATCTAACAAGTAGTCTTTGTTCTCTTTGATTTTTTTGACTGCCTTTCTTAAGATGTGCTGCGGCATATAGCCAGCAAGAACGCGTCCATTTGATATATCAATAGAAACATCATATTCATGTCTATAATTCACGTGTACATGTGGGCTATTATGTCCATTCTCATTAGAATGCATATAGTATTTATAGCCTTGTTCTTTGAATATTACACCCTGATATTTTGAAAAGATAAAAAATACCATCAATTTATCGGATGGGGGGTATAAATCCAAGAATTGTTCCAAATTCATATCATAGTCTTCAATTTCACATAACTCTTTCTGAACCATGACATGAAACAATCCGCTGCATGCTAATACTTCTGTAGCATTAAACCCATAATGATGAATAATCAAATTAATAATATCTTGAAATGAACTATGAGAAGTAATCTCTATTTCGAATTTAGCTCTTAATAGGTCATGAGTTGAATCAACAACAAATTCTTTAGATTTATTTAGCCATGATGCAATTATCTCTGGAATATATGTTGGAATCGTATCATTGTAATAATTATTGCCATCGGTATACACTAAATAGTATTCTACAATAATTGTTTTATTATTTATTGAGTCCATCCTTGCTCCCAATTTCAAAACTCCTATTTGGATAATGCCTTCTTATATACTTGACAGTGAAAAGTTACATGACTCAACTAAGCCACGCCATCCCTGATGTTGCCTGATTTTCCCGTTTGCTTCTCCCGAATAAATCGAGTTACGAAGGAATCGGGGTATTTTAGAAACATCAAAAAAATGTTTCGACGCATATAACTCATGACAGTAGCTTCTGAGTCTCCGTTTTCCGGTTGTGTACGAAGATATCTGCCCCCGTGAAACCTGTTATCCGTTACCATAAGCGACAGCATTTGCAGGATTCCCATTGCGATCGATGAAAACAGGACAAATCCTTCGATGGCTTTCACAGTATCAAGGATCGCCTTCTGATCCTCTTTGTCTGCCACCCTGGCAAGAGGATCACGATCTCCCTTTTTGGCGTAATGGTTCAGCCTCGGCATATGTTTTGTCCAGAAGTGATAACAAAAACCTCCGAGTTGCTGCTTGAACTCACGGAAGCAGCGTTCGATGTTAAAGCGGAAACCATACAATTCAGCGATACGGACCGGGTCAATTGTAAGATCCGTGCAGACAAAGATGCTTTTCATCCCGTCATATTTGACGAACACAAAATGCATCTCCTGATACAATTTCTGTCCCCAGAGAAGATCCTCATAGAAATATGAGATCTCCTTGCGCTTCCCGTAAAGCAGTGCCTGTGCTTTCCTGTAGCGGCTGTCATCGTTCAGCAGTTCAGAGATCTTTACGGTGTCGCCTTTCAGGCGGGGACGGCCTTTTGCGCCGGGAGCTTTTGGAGCCGGTTTTCTGTACGCAACGTAATTCGCTTTTGCCTTGGTAACGATTGTAACGTGGTCAGGGCTGCCGTAAGCCGCGTTCAATTCCGCCTGTTTTCTCAATGCCGATGTCGTCAGGAAATACCGGTCCAGCAGGAGGATGGAGCGTCCAAACACGTCAGCTGTCTCAAAGGCACTTTCGATCATCTGGATGATGGGGTTTTCCGGTAAGATGCCAGAATTATCCCACAGTGAAGCGGAACGCAGGCCTTCCTGGATGTTGATCTTCAATGGCAGACAGAAGTGGCGCTCCAGAGTTCCGGCCAGGACTCCGACCGCTCCGAACATATGCCCGAAGATGTACTGCGGTTTGGAACTGTCTTCCGATTCCTGGACCATCTTTTTGACACCGGGGATGTAATAGCCTTCCTTCGACTGCTTCACCCCGTCACCAATAAGGACAACGCGGCCATTGATCCGCAGGAGCGGGGCTTTGGAAACAAGGATGCGGTACCACTTGTCCCGTATCTTTCCGGCATCCCACGCAGTTGACCGAAAAAAATGGATCAGGGATTCATATCCCGACGGGTCCAGCGCAAGATCCCGAATGATAGATGTTACACCGAGACGGTCAGAGCGGAGCATAAGACCGACGATGACGACAACGAACCAGCGGAAAGCGGCCCTTCTGGAAAAGCAGGGACGAAATCCATCGAGTATCTGCTCAATAAAGCGGAACATACAGTCATGTTTACTGGCTGCTGTGCCGGCATCGCTCAGTAAGGCAGACACCGGCAGTATGCGGGTGTCAGGACCTGTACTGTGCAGTCAGGCGCTCGAGCATGCAGAGGATATCTTCTTTTTCCTTCTGCAGGCGGGCGACCTGCTCCTCAAGTTCAAGGATCCTTGCGTCTTTGTCCTTGTCATAGGACTGCCCACCAGGAGCCGTAAGATTTCCATCGATCCGGGGAGCTTCCTCAACAGCCTGCGGTGTATTGGAAGGACTCCGGCGGTTCTGCCTGCGGGTCGGGACCACTTCGCCTGTAGCCTCCCTTACACAGTACACAGAGTCACGACAATACCGTCCGGTACATCTTCTCTTTCCGCTTATCCTGGATCGGGATCAATGAGCATACAGAGGGTTAGCTTTTCTAATCTGATCACCATAAATAGTCTTCAGCTCTGAAAAGGCTTTTTCCACATTCTCAGGAATATCCACGTGCGCGATGAATCCCCTGCCGGCAGGGCCATACCCATGCCCGTCATCCCTTAGCCGCGGAACCTCACCCATCAGAAGGTTTATATACCTGTCAATCTCCCACATGCCATGGATCTTCTCCTGTATGCAGAGTCCGTCCGCATCAGTTCCTACAGTCGCAGAATAGGAAGCAAAATTGATGATGGATATGCCCTGCGGCCTGTATTTGCGGAAGCCGGCATCCATCCGCTTTTGCATAGTTGCATCCTGGCATAAAATGATGCTTTTACAGTCAATTCTGTTTTCTCCCATGAGATTCAGAAGATAGGTAATATTATTACCGCAGTTGGTGGATTTTGTTTCCAGAAAATCCGCTTCGTACCCGTAGATCTCCTGCAGGTATTTCTGAAAGATTTCAGCCTCTGTCAGACCGGCTGTCCTGATCGATGGATATTCTGACTGTACAGTCAGCCTGAGAGTCTCTGTTGTGTGACCGGCGCCTCCGACAATGATATAGGTTGCCGCAATCCTGTCCTTGATTGCCTGTGCCAAGACATCTCCACCCGCCAGGATACTTCCTCCGAAGAGCACCATCACGTCAGCATGCTCAATTCCGAATCTTGCGAACAGATGATTGCGGTCAAGTGATACTACATCTCTTTGCCTGGTGATTCTTGTCAGTCTGGGAC
>DGUG01000224.1 GCA_002394535.1 Lachnospiraceae bacterium UBA4316 | reverse complement strand
CCGTTTCCTGTGCTTGCACCACCGTCGCCACCTTTGCCGCCGTTTCCTCCTATCCCGGCTCCGGCTCCGCCGCCGCCGTTTCCTCCTGCGCCACCGGCTCCGCCGTACTTGTATTTATCCGCTTTTAAGACTCCATTGCCACCGTTCGAACCTTTCCCACCGTCTGCCGCATTACCACCGGTTGCTTTTAGTGTTCCACCACCCATCAGATATAGATTGGCTCCTGACGGGAGATACAGACCAGCGCCACCTCCGGTGGTTCCCGATGCGTTACCGCCCTTTAGAGTAAGAGTGCATCCGCTCTTGATATAAATAGTTACAGTACCGTTAACCTTTAAGCCGTTTTCACCTGCGGAACCCGAATTATCAAATGTGAGATTTTTATTCACATAGTAGTATTTACCATCGCTAAGAGTAGCTCCCTTCGAAAGAGTACTCATGTCTATCCAGTTCGAATCTGTGCTCTGGGACTGACCTGCTGCCGTAGTTGCCTCGGCAGTGTTTCCCTTATAATCCATTACCGTTACACTGATTGTACTTGCCTGATTTGTATTAGGTGTAAACACCAGATAATCTCTGACTACTTGCTGAGCCTTTTCCATTGATACATACGAAGAAAAGGTAAGAATATTCCTATTGGAATCAAAACTTCCCCCATTGGATGCGACTCCGCCTAATGCTGTAATACTGCTTATACCTGTATTATTAAAAAGAATATACTGAATTGTATTACCTTTTTCGAAACCGGAGATGGAAAGGTTAGCTAAACGGAAGCTTGTTCCGTTTCCATTTTGACTTCCGTTACTGTCTGTTCTTACATATCCGTTTATTCTGACGGTAGGCTTCATAAAGTGAGCATACAGATTTTTGTCAGCAGTTATCGGACTGCCAAAATCAAATGCTGCGTAAGACGTTTCCGCTATATTCCATTTGTCTGTGCTCCATCCGTCAAATGAAAAGCCTTCTACATATTCATCATGTGAAGGGGTTTCAAATCGCCCACTGACCACATAATGATCAGCTCTCAAATCTTCTATGGGATTCTTTTTATCCTTATCCGAAGCATTAAATTTGTATCCGTAATAATTTATTACATAAACCGTCAGGTCCAGATTTTTAGCTGTGCTCGTTATGTTATCGGTTGCTCCCGTAAAATTAACATTGCCGGAGTTCAATACATATGCTGACTCATTACCTCCATCAGCTCTTACGAAGACATGCTGACTCTGATAGGTGCGATTATTTCCATTTGCGGAAGTTTGACTCAATTTATATTGCTCCACACCATTATTGATATTAAAGCTCAAGTCTTCTCCCGGATATGATGAGCATGTAGTGTTCACTGTAGCAGTATAGAATGTAGCCGATGTGCTTCGGCCGCTTGCATCCGCCCTTACCGTTTTACCGGTGTTGACGTTTTCTACGTATACCGAATATGCCTGTGAATCATTTTTCTGAAGAATCCGTTCATAGTATGTGATATTGGCTGTTGTGGAAGCATAATCCAGAGTTCCCAACTGATTACCGCTCGCATCACAAAGTTTGACACCGGCATCAGTCCATGGTGTATCATCCTGAATGGCAAGCTGAACAGTATAGTAATAAACCTCGGTACTGCTTGAGGCTATGGAAAGGTCTTCGCCTGTATCTACACCGTTTATGAATACATCGTAGGTTGATTCGGAGTCAAGAATATACTCAGTGTATATTCCGTTTGTCGATGAAAGTGTATATTTAATTCCCCCACCCTGACGTAATGTAACGATGCCCGGCTTTGTCGAAAGTTCATCGTCAAGATACACCTTAAGGGTCAGCGTGTTGTAATTAATACTTACTGCCATCTTCTGGCTTGAAGTTGTCGCATTAAAGGTTATTGTCTGATCAGATTTACGCTTGTTAACATAGATATCATAGGTTCCGTTTACAACTTTTGCATTTGAGTAGGTTCCACCGTTTCCCGATAACGTATATATCTGTTTCCCACCCTGATACAGTGCCACAGTCTGTTCGCTCCAGGGTGCTGAATCTTTTGTCAGATTCACAATTGCCGTATTGGGGATTTGGGTCCAATGACCGTAAAGGGTTGCGCTTTCGGATACATAGTATGATGCCCCTCCTGCGCCGATTCTGCTTCCTCCATCCGGCTTGTTATACCATCCGTCGAATGTATATCCATCAAGCCTCACGCTTGGAAGTGTGGTTTTATTGTTCTGTCCGTCAGTTATAGTACAGGTATCAAGACTTCCGGAGAGTATCTCAATATTACCGGTTATATTTTGCTCATATTTAATCTTGAAAAGCTTTGTCTTCCAGTCTGCATGAATAACCTCTGAACTTGCACTCTGACCCCCTGAACTGTTGACTGCGCGGACCCTGATGTAATATTCACCGGGATCAAGATCTGACAGGTCGCATGATGTACCCTGAACTTCCTTATTGTTATATCCGTTCTCCATGGTAGAGAAGTTCGGATCCTTTGAAACATCAATTCGATAACTTGAAGCATCATTGACCGGATTCCACTTCACCACTCTGCCATCCGTCTCAACAACATTTACCGGAGATGGGATATTCGCGGTAATACCCGAAACGCCAAATACTGACAGGTTTGCCGCATTGTGGGTGTTCTTTATGGTGATACTACTTATAAGCTTTGAAGTATCAACTTTCATACCCGCGACACTGAACTTAATATCCTCATATTTCTTATTTTTATTGTTATATCTTTTGTATCCGGAAAGAAACTTAGTTCCCTCCACAGGAGTAGTAACCTTAGTCCAGCTGTCATAGACTGTGAATGTGGAAGAAGACTTGGAGCCGTCACTATAATTAATAGTGGCATCCATCGTTGCGTCTGTTGTATCATTTACACCACCGGCCAATCCTAAGAAATATACGTTCTGATATACTCCGACAGTATCAAATGTAAGAGTTACTGATTTCCCGGGTCTTAGGAAAATAGCGTTGTCCTGATACGCACCAACCTTTAGATTCCATTTAATATCTTCATATGTGACCACACCGTCATTACTGATACCGCCTTCTTCGTGGTAGTCTTTTGTATACAAACAAACATTGGCGCTGCTGGTAATAGCCATACTTGCATTATTGTTAAACGAATTTACATAGGCCAAGGTCTCACCGTCTGAAAGAATGTTATCGGTACTCCAGCCGTTCTTTACTCCAAGAGACTGTGATACTGCACTCGAATCTGTAACGATAATCTCAATCTCCACACCATCTACAGTAACCTTGAGCCATTCCTCGGTTGAGAAAGGCTGCAGGGCTACGATGTACCAGATACCATCGCGGTTTTCGGGCATAAAAAGGGCAGTGTTGCTGCCTACTGCATCTGTCACCTCACCTACTATTTCCAACTCATCAAGAATATCCTGCAACAGTACTTCGGAATCACCCGGCATCACATACTGCTTCTGTTCATAAGTAAATTCAACCGTATAGAAGGAGAAGCTCTCCGTTGATGCCTGGATAGCCTCGGTCGCGTCATTTGCCGCAAGCTCATCTTTTGTTCCTTCACTATTATCGGCAAGACTTTCTGCCTGCCTTGTAAGCTCATCCGTGGAGATGGTAGCGCTGTCAAGTTTCGTTGCCGATACAATGGTCTCGGAACTTTCGTTGATATGATATATGTCCGCTTCAAGGTTCGCGTTGGAGACCTCTGCGGTAGCAAAGGAAACCTTTACTTTTCCCTTTGTATTGTCAGGTTCTATTTCATTACCGTCCTTGTCTGTGATTTTGATGTCAAAGGTATATGATACGGCAACGTTACGGTTCGTATCTCGCTCCTTGTCCACAACCTCATCAATCTTGCCCTGAATGCTTACGGGAACCTTTTTGGCTTCAAGCTGAGCATCTGACGGGAATACACCCTCATCTGCCATTACGGTTATCACTACACCGTCAACCGTTACAGAACGCACAAAAGCCGGAGCCTGTGCTTCGACTATAGTTACTGTGATAACCGGAAGAGTTGCCTTATCGCTTATTGTATGATTTTTCCTGTCTGATTCGGACAGGACGGGAGTGTATACAAAGCTGTCGCCCGGATTGGCAGATGTGAATTCCTCACTGCTGCTCTTATCCTTGTCAATCTTCCATGTGATTCCTGTAAGGGTTTTGGTTACTGCCTCATCGGCACGGACCGTGAAGGGTGTAAGCGGAATGTGCCAGCCTGTTATCTCCCCCTCTGATGTGCCGGAGTTTTCTGCCGGAGAGCTTTCATCCGGTGTGGGAACAGGAGTTGTTGCATCGGTAGTTTCCGGAGTCTGTGGGTTATCATCGGCAGGTGCCGGTGTTACCATCTCCGGTTCTCCTGTCGGTGACGGTTCCGGGGTTACAGTCGGAGCCTCTTCCGGTACAACGTTTGTCACTTCCGGGGTTGGGGTAGGAGTATCTGTCGGTGTAGGGGTAGGAGTTGTCTCTTTTGTATCAGCTTCATCTACGACAGCTTTAACTGTTACGATAAGAGAGTCCGGGAATATAATCTTATCGGCAGAATCGCCGGCAGCAAGCTCTTGCCGGGAAACGCTCTCATCAAGAGTGCCGAAATTGACGATTTCGTATTTTGTAGCGCTCCTCGTTCCTGAAGAGTGTTCATCTGTATGAGTCTTCTCTCCTTCGCTTGTTTTGGCTGAGGCACTATCGTTTTGTGTCTCGGCAAATATTGTCATGTCCGTACCCGACATTGCAATGACAAATGACATTGCAACTGCAAGTGCACGCGTTATTGTGTTGCGGACAATTCTCTTCTTCATTTTCTCTACCCTTCTTCTGTTTCCGACTACATCCTGTGAGTGATGCCGATATAATGCAAAAAGCCCAAAAGATTTCTCCCTTCATCGGGAGTACTCTTTTGGGCTTGGGATACTTATATTTGTGTACCACAAAACGACCGTATCAGATACGAACGCTTGTCTTGTCTTATCTAAATAATTCTCGTTCACTTGGCTCACCATGTCAAACATTAATCCGGTGTTTTGGGCACACTTTTCCTATTAAAGTGTTACGATAACACACTAACCGTTCATAAACGTTCAGACTTGGAGTAACTCTTGCTCTCTTGACTTTTTTATCTATAATTTGTATAATAACAAGGAAACAAGGAATCCTTGCTATTAATGGAGGTGTCAATTATGTCAGCTGTAGCAATAGCTCCAGAACAAAAAAAAGTAACAATAACATCCAAGCGCCAGTTTACAATTCCCCAAAAGTTCTTTACGGAACTGGGATTTGATCGTGAAGCGGTATGCACGCTTGGAGATGGTATGCTCATTATTGAACCTGCCAAATCCGAAAATGGCGGTGAATTTGCCGAACAGATTTTAGCCGATCTTATCGCTGAAGGGTATAGTGGTCAGGATCTGCTTTCTGAATTCAAATCAAGACAGTCAAAAGTCCGTCCTGCTGTAGAAAAAATGCTCAAGACTGCAAAAGATGCAGCTAATGGAATTGGCGAATACTACTCCTATGAGGATGTTTTCGGAGGGAAGAAGTGATGGCTGAGCTTATAATTCTTCCACCTGCGGCAAGGTACCTGAAAAAGCTCAAAGATAAACCGCTCAAAAAACTATACGATGAAGCCATCAAGGAGATATGCAAAGATCCCACCATTGGTGAATCGAAGCACGGCGACCTTGAAGGTGTCCTTGGATATGATATCTACTACAATAAGGTCAACTATGAACTTGCATACACTGTTGAAGAGCGTGTACATGAGGAATCCGGCGAAACCGAGACCGTAGTAGTAATAATGGTTGGCACTCGCGAGAACTTCTACGATGAACTAAAACGATACTGGTTGTAATTTAAGGCTCTATCATCTGGTTGATTTTCTGTCACTCTGAAGCTGCAGCTTTGCGTTTGTGATTTCGGCCCAGCTGTAGTCTGTCATATATTCTCCATAGAAACTGTTCAGCGCATTCATATCACCATCCAGCATCCTGTAATAATCACAGTCTATGGCATCTCTTCGTATGGCACATTTTCTGTGTTCCCTGATGAGACAATGATCCATTCCGATATCTTTAAGAGTACTCTTCAGATCGTTGATGAGATTTCTGATCCGTTGACCGCACTTCTCCATATCATATGTTTCCTCCCAAAGAGCTCCTGCTATATCCTCATTGGTACATGCAGCCCCTTCGCGATCCACCAGATATGCCAGCAGTTCCTTCGTGTCTTTTCGAGTAAAAATGACAGGCTCACCCCGATAATACACATCGAAGTGCCCGAAACACCTGACCGTAAGCTTTTCCTCTTCTACAGGAACATCATTTTTTCGAATCATGGCTATCTCCTCAGCCACATCCTTTTCCCTGACAGGCTTTAACAGGTACCCGTTTGCCCTTACCTTGAATGCATCAACAGCATACTGACTGTATCCCGTTACAAAGACCACTCTTGTCTGAGGTGAGAGAGTCTTGATATTAACAGCCAGCTCCAGCCCCTTCATTCCGGGCATTTCTATATCGCAGAAAGCTATATCCGGTTTGAGGTCATCTTTTCTAATATCCAAAAGTGCTTCTGACCCCCTCTTGAACGTCCTGATATCTGCATCCGGCACGATTTTACTTACCGTTCTGTTCATCCCTTCCAGTATGGCAGGTTCATCATCTATTATAAATACCAGCATTTAACCCTCCGTCGGTAAAGTAATCGTGACACTTGTACCCTCTCCAATAGCGGATTCTATTGTAAGGGTTCCCCCGGTCATTGTCTCTATACGCCTCTTAACGTTTCTGATTCCGATGTGTGAACGTTTTGGCTCGTCATTTTGCCCACTTTGGAATCCGGCATCATTTTCAATGATTTTCGCATCAAACCCTCTTCCCGTATCTGCCACGATAATGGTAATGTAAGCATCTGTCTTTCGAACTGCCAACGTTACTTTTCCTTTCCCGCTCTCGCTCTCTCTGATACCATGAGTTACAGCATTCTCAACTATTGGCTGAAGCGTTAGCATAGGGATAATAAATGCAGTATATTCTATATCGTACAACATCTCAATCTCATCCGGAAATCTTAAGCTTTGAAGAGCAAGATACTGCCGGACATGCTGCAGCTCCTTCTCAAAAGTAATCATACCTTTACTATCAATGGATTCCATGTTGTATCTTAAGTAATCGGCAAATTCTCCAAGTGCCGCTTCGGCCGTATCAGGATTTTTACCACATATATCCCTTATAACGGCAAGACTGTTAAATATAAAGTGGGGCTGTATCTGAGCTAACAGCATATCAGTCCTAAGCTTTTCATTTTCGACAGTCATCATGTAATACCTGTCTGTCTGATCATAGATGATGTATGTAAGCGTAAACAGCGCCGCAACAACAGACGACAGTGCAATCAGATGAATGCCGAACAGGAATGCCTGGATAATCATTGCAAGCAGTGGAAACACGGTATATATCAGGAAGGCTCTTATCTGCCAGACTGAGAGTCTTTCTCTGTATTTCCACAATATGACAAGATTAATAATCATTATGACCACAGTCGGGATAATCAGCACCGGAAACCAATTTCCTCGGGTATATACATTATGTTCATCAATATAATACAGGAATCCGGTAAACAGATTCGCTACCATAAGCACCACATACACAGCATAGGATACTACTGAAATACGGAACATAATGTTCTGCCTGTATGGCTGTATGCCACATTGTTCAAGCAAAAAGGCCGTAATGATAATCGTAATCGTTGCCGCCAGAATTCCCTGCGCAAAAAACAGGACGTATGAGATAGCAACCCACACATCTCCCATCCAGTTATTAATCAACTCACGTGCAATAATTGTCAATTCATAGGTGCTAAGTATTATGAAAAGCTTAATAAAATACGCCCGGGTTTTAGGCCATAAAAAGCGCCCAATCATTGTGTGCAGTAGTCCGAGAATCGACATCACGAGACCGGAAACAGCAAGTATTGCATTAACATTTCTGATAGTAGTACTCATAAGGATTATTATACACTAATACTGGTTTACATGAAAAAAATCATAAACCGACTTTGCTG
>DGUG01000149.1:8651-11218 GCA_002394535.1 Lachnospiraceae bacterium UBA4316 | reverse complement strand
ATAACATCTGCCTCGACACCGAGTTCCGATAACATCTTCCAATACCCTATGCATGTTTGAGGATAATTTCTGGTATTTTTCGCAAACCCTCCTGTACCCTCAACTGCCCACCAGTTGTCCCAGTCAAACAGTACCGCAGCCTTTGCATCCCAAAGCGTTCCTTCAAGATCCGAGAGTTCTTCCATCATCGCTCCTGTACAGGCAACTTCCCTGAACACCCTCGTATCGTCCGTACCTGCGTGATCTACAACTCCTCCGTGGAACTGTTCGGCAGAGCCCCGTGATTTTCTGAACTGAAAATACTGAACGGTGTCAGATCCCGATGCAAGCGCCTGAAGAGAAAACTGGATATGAACACCGGGACGTCTGAGTTTATTGTATTCCATCCAGTTAACAACACCCGGTGTACTTTCCATAAGCATGAACGGCTGTCCTCTTTTAAGTCCCCGCATCAGCGCATGATCGAATGCGCTCTCACGCATGGTGTCAGCATAGCTTTCACGATCGTTATGAAATTCCGGATAACTGTCCCATGATATCGTATCGATCTGTTTTGCCAGCACTCTGTAATCTATACCGTCATACTGTTTCATCATGTTTGTAGTTACCGGAATATCATATCTTCCGGAATACTTCCTTACCGTGTCAATCTCACAGGCGGCAAAATCCGCAAAATTCCATGTGGTAAAACGCTTCCATTCAAGATTCAGTCCCATAACAGCTCTCTGACCGTTATCATATGGCGGTTCAATCTCATCAAAGCTTTCATATCTGGCACTCCAGAATGTAGTCCACCACTGGCGGTTCAGTTCCTCTATGTCATCGTTGAATTTCGCTCTCAGATACTCTCTGAATCTGTTCTTGCAGTTATCGCAGAAGCACTCACCACCAAATTCATTGGATATATGCCACATGAGAAGACCGGGATGTGAGCCGATACTCTTGGCTATCTTCCTGTCTATGATCCTGACTTTCTCCCTGAAAACCTCGGAGCTTAAACAGTGATTATGACGCATGCCGTGTCTGTTCCTGATTCCCATGCCGTCAACGCGCATAACCTCCGGATACTTTAGATCCATCCACGCCGGTCTTGCTCCGGACGGAGTTGCGACAATGCTGTATATCTCGTTTTCATACAGCCTGTCCATAGTGTCTTTTAACCACTCAAAATGGAACTCGCCCTCGCGAGGCTCATATACACTCCACGAAAACACTCCGAGTGTTGCCTCGTTGATTCCGGCCTTTTTCATAAGTTCAATGTCAGCTTTTAAAATGTCCGGTCTGTCAAGCCACTGTTCAGGGTTGTAGTCCCCTCCGTGTATCAGTTTACCCATCGGCCTGCCGAAAATATACTTTGACATTTTCCCATCCTCCGCCTTTACAGTTTCACTTACAGATCATGCTATAGTTTCTTTTTAATCATGTTTGGGGTTTAATAATAACAGAAGTATGATTGTACGGAATATCGATTCCGTTTTCTTCAAGAGCTTCAAATACACGGGTGTTTATGTCATCTTTGAGCATTTCGCTTGCAGTCTTCGAATTGTAGTATACTGTAACCGCCATGATCAATGCACTGTCGGCAATGTCTATGAAGTACACCTGTCCGTAATCCATAGAGCCGTCCTTCTGCCTTTTCCCGGGCACGGAATAGGGGCTGCTTTTGATGGCATCACCTATCACAGCCTTGGTCTTAGCTATATTGCTCTCAACTATTCCGACAGTCCCGTCCTCAAGTTCTATACGGTCGCCAAGGTCAAAAGGCTTATAGATACTTATGAGAATTCCCGATGTTCTTCCATCCGATCAGGGAAATAATAATAAACATCCCTACCAAAAAGGTCAGAGTTCTTTCAAGAAACTCAAGATGTATCCTCTGCCCCTGCTTTTTTCTGACTGCACTAAAAAGCAAGTGTAAAAATGTGCGCGGGTAATCCTTCTATCCCTGCATTTGTTATAAACCCGATTATTTCTTTGTATAAGTTTGACATTCTACGGCTTCTCCATATATCCGAAAATACCGATCAGATGATAACCCTGTCTCTTCCGCCCTGCTTTCCTTCGTAAAGCTTATCGTCAGCGTTCCTTATCAGGTGGTTAATAGGGATACCCTCCGTCTTCTCTGCAGCACCGAATGTCATTGTCACTTTATGTATCTGACCGTCATATTCGACCTCCTTGTCAT
Source organism: Lachnospiraceae bacterium UBA4316 (assembly GCA_002394535.1). Lineage (GTDB taxonomy): Bacteria > Bacillota > Clostridia > Lachnospirales > Lachnospiraceae > UBA2868. Next base: position 9,033 of record DGUG01000149.1, on the reverse strand, counting down.
GCAGTGCCTGACGGATCAGCATAAGGGCATCATAGGCTTCATCAATCCCGCAATTTGAAAATACAAGCAGGAATTCTTCACCGCCCCATCTTGCCACAAATCCCTCTCTGCCATTCATTCCTTCATTAAGCAGGAGAGCTACTTCACGGAGTACCACATCGCCGCATTCATGACCGAATGTATCGTTAAAGTTCTTGAAATGATCTATGTCTCCGATTGCTACGCAGTACTTAACTCCGCTTCCCTCGATATCATCAATTCTCTTCTCGGCACTTCTTCTGTTATACAGCCCCGTCAGTACATCCCGCTCAATAAGACGTCTTAGGGCGATCTGGAGATTGTTAAGATTCCTTCCCATCTCACCGAGTTCATCTTCCCTCTG
>DGUG01000149.1:2273-8534 GCA_002394535.1 Lachnospiraceae bacterium UBA4316 | reverse complement strand
AGCATACGCTTTATGATTGTTACGATACCGTTTGCAAATCTTGTGATAAAGAATGACGTAACAAGAATACCAAGGATCATCACAAGAATATTCCTGTTTATTGAGCTGCTAATGGTATCCTTTAACGCATCCGAAGGCTTTGCAACACCGATCATTCCCAAACACTCGCTTCCGCCCTCGGACATAATAGGTGCATAATACGCGTAGTAATCCGTCGAGGCAATCTTGACATTATCGTAGAAAACACTTGCCTTACCTCGATATACGTCATCAACGATTTTATCGCTGGCAACAGTCATCTCAAGCCGCTCCCCGTCATTTCCGCGGATCGTCGTCAGAAGCCTTGTATCCATATAGAATATTGATATCTCAAGCTGGCTTTCCCCGCTGATGCTGTCAATAAAATCATACTTGTCGGAAACCGGCTCCCCGCCCTTATACAGGGTTACATCCTTTACGTTGCCCCCCTCGCTCTTAACATTCCAGTTTCCCGGATATCTCATATCATATGCCAGCTGTATCGTATGTGCCACATTTTTAAGATTATCGGACACATCATCTTTTATGGCTTTAGACATGGATTGCGAGCATACAATGATCATAACAATGCCGCATACGATAAGAGGCGCCAGTGTCATAAGCATGAACTCAATGTAAAATGATTTATTACCTTTTTTTGTAACTCTTGCAAGTTTCATAGTCTTCCTCCGCAGGCGTCCCAGACACGGGTTCCGTCTGTTACACGGTAATCGTCCGCACCGGCACATTTTAAAACCGATACAAAATCATTTATATTCTTAAGTTTTCTCGGAAATGCCATTCCGCCTCCGATAAGATTCACGTTGTGTATGTCACTTCCGCCTGTTATTACCTTGCCCAGCCTCTGAGCATAGTCCAAAGCCTTTACATTAAAATCCGTGTTATCCGGCAGTCCGTTGTAAGGGCAGTGTGCAGCGTTGACACCCTCTACCGCATCTATGTATTCCGGATACAGCCTGATCTCTTTAATATAAAAGGCCTCCCGGAAAGGATGGGCGTGAACAACGATACCGCCCCCGGCATGTACGATCTCAAACTGTTCCTCTACAGATGCATCTCTTATCTCCGGGTGATCATGCATCCACTTGATATCAAGACCGTAAATAAGGAACTCCGTTCCGTTGTACCCTGCCTCGTATCCCGGAAACACCTGAAAATCATTATCATCTCCCCACCTCTTTGCAAGATAGTAGGGCTCAAAAAATGCGTCAAGAAAATCACTCCATGACAGTTCACGGCTTACGGATGTATTTCCTCCCCAGTTATGGTTGGTAAGTATCATTCCCGTGTATCCCGCCGTCTTATGTGCTTTTGCCATATCAACAGCCGAATCTCTTGCACACGCACTTGATTCCTTCGAATGCGAGTGGGTCTCATACATATAACCGTAACCGGGAATAGATAGTATTCTCTTATTCTCCATATGTTGTCTCGTACCTGATTCTGAATTGTACTTCCCGGGTCATTTCATAATACTGCGAAGTATTCCAGTCATCCCTGCCGCATTTGTGATTTTCCCCGTCGGGAGGCGTTGCAAAAATCCTAAGCGGAACATTTACCCTGCCCGTAAGCGGTCGCTCAAAAAACGCAGGCATAAGATCAATTTCCGCTACGCCGACCCCCTTGTAAAACCATCTCCCGTTAAACTCAAGCATAAGGCAAAGATCCTCCTGCAAGGTCACTTCACAAAATTCGGGAGTATGCTCAAATTCCGTCACGATCTCAATACCGTCGGCATCCTCACTGCCGCCCCAACGGAGCGTTGCCGGATAAGATGTCTCCCCCTGTACGGTAATTTCCGGTGAAAAATAGGGATATTGCATGATCCTTTTGTATTCCTTCAAAAGAGGCTGTGCAATCCCAACAGCTGCATTGTTCGGATCCTGAATCTCAAGACCGAGTCTGCCCCTGTCCCGAAACTGGTACATGGATATTCCGGACAGCCACCTCGCATTTTCGTCTCTTACCATATTGTAATAGGACGATACGATTCCACCCTGTTGCATCGGTCCGGTAACATCCCCGTCTGCATTTGATTCGGCCTGAATAAACGGTTTATTTCCGAACTGAGAACATAGTCTTTTGTAGGTTCTGCCAAATGTCTCAAACACTTCCCTGACCGGTTGTGATTCATATCTTCCGCCGCCTGCTTCGGCTTTATCATACGGCCATCCGTAGTGAAGCGCGATGTACTTATCTGCCGACCATACATCAGCCGCACGGTAAGCGTCTGCAAACACGTCCTCATGCTCCACCTTTCCGTCTTCTGCGACAAGTCCTGCACAAAACACTACTCTTACATTCGGGGCATGCTCTTTTATTATATTACAAAAGCGTACAAAAAACTTCCCGATCTGCTCATATGAAAACCGGCGGTTGTGGGTGAACCAGTTACCGTTACACTCATGATTTATCCGAAGCATCATGCGTCCAAAGGTCGATAACTGCTCTGCAATACTTATCAGTTCATTGTCATCAAGAGAGCAGTCAATAGTCAAGGTTAACATAACATCCTGGCCGTGCCTTCTTATGTCGCGCATCTGCTCAAACTGCGCACCGTCAGGGGTAAAGGGCGGATAGTCATCGTAAGGATAATCCCACGCAAAATTTACATCCATATCGGCACAAGCCTCTGAAATCCGCCGGGGCCATTGTTTGTCCTTTGGATAATATGTGTACATTATGTTAACCGCTCTGTGAGGACGACCAAGCACATTCAGTATATAATCCTGATTTACATATTCGCCTCTTTCGCTCCCGTCACCGATATCGAGAGCACATTTCGCAGGTCCCATGTGGATCTTTTTTATCATATATACAGGCTCTCCCATAGTTGACTCCCTGGTACAATGTTCTTTAAAATTCTGGCAGACAGGACCCGCTTCTCGCGTAAATAATAGTCCAATAAATTGTCAAATAATAACACTACACTATGTCGAACAGCGACAATTGGTTTGACTGCGGCAACCCTTCCAGAAGCCCCAGCTCCACCATATGGTCCGCAACTGTTTTGGACACCTTGGTTCTGTCGATAAAATCATCGATTGACAGGAAAGGCCCGTCGGAGGCCGCATCCGTAACACCATCGGCTGCCTTATCTCCCAGACCGTCAATGCAGTCAAGTCTCGGCATTATCTTACCGTCGATGATCTGGCAATGATGTGCTCTGGCTTTGAAAATGTCTATAGGACAAAAATCGTATCCCCTTGCATACATTTCCTCCGCTATTTTCAGATCCTTCAGAGTATTTTCCTGTTTACTGGTCATCTTGACGGATGAATCCGATGACATCTTGCGGTAGCGGGCAATCTCTTCCGCAAGTACCTCCCGTCCGCGGCACATGGTCTCGTATGAAAACGCCGACGCCCTTATGGAAAAATATGCCGCATAATACGCAAGCGGATACTTGATCTTATAATAAGCGATGCGCCATGCCATCATTACATACGCAGCGGCGTGGGCTTTCGGGAACATATACTTTATCTTTTCACAGGACCATACATACCAGTCCGGCACTCCATGGTCAAGCATTTCCTGTTTCCACTCCGGCCATTCGGCACATTTGCCTTTTGCCACGGTACCTTTTCTGACCTTCTCCATGATATTAAAGGCAAGAGAACTCTCAAGTCCCATGTTGATCAGATAAGTCATTATGTCGTCTCTCGTACATATGGCTGTCGATATTGTAGCCTTGCCTTCTTCAATAACAGTCTGCGCATTGTTCAGCCATACATCGGTTCCGTGAGACAGTCCGGATATTCTGACAAGATCTGAGAATGCGGAAGGCTTTGTATCAACAAGCATCTGTATGACAAAATCCGTTCCGAATTCGGGTATTCCAAGGCACCCCAAAGGACACCCTCCTATATCATCCGGCGTTATCCCCAGAGCATCGGTGGATGCAAAAAGGCTCATGACTTCCGGATCATCAAGTGCAACCTCTTTAGGATCTGTCCCTGTAAGATCCTGAAGCATCCTGATCATTGTAGGATCATCGTGTCCGAGAATATCAAGTTTTAGCAGGTTATGATCTATCGAGTGATAATCAAAATGAGTCGTTATTATATCCGACTTCATATCATCGGCGGGGTGCTGTATCGGTGTAAAGGAATCGATATCCTCTCCCCGGGGCAGAACTATAATACCCCCGGGGTGCTGTCCTGTAGTACGTCGCACACCGGTACATCCTCTTGCAAGTCTGTCGATTTCGCAAGGTCTCTTGTCCATATGTTTGTCTTCGAAGTATCTTTTTACATATCCGTATGCGGTCTTGTCAGCAAGTGTTCCGATTGTTCCGGCTCTGAATGTCTGTCCCGCTCCGAAAATAACTTCGGTGTACTTATGAGCCTTTGACTGGTACTCACCGGAGAAATTCAGGTCAATATCAGGCTCCTTGTCTCCTTTGAATCCGAGGAATGTTTCAAACGGAATATCAAAACCGTCTTTTTTAAGAGGCGCCCCACACTCAGGACACAATTTATCGGGCATATCGCAACCCGCTCTTCCGGCATAGGCTCTGACCTCGTCGGAATCAAAATCCACATAATGGCAGGAGCTGCAATAATAATGAGGTGGCAGGGGATTAACTTCGGTAATCCCGGCCATTGTGGCAACAAAGGAGGACCCTACCGATCCTCTCGACCCCACAAGATAACCATCCTCATTTGATTTCCATACAAGCTTCTGGGCTATTATATACATCACGGCAAATCCGTTTGTGATGATGGAATGAAGCTCCCTATCAAGCCTTGCCGATACCTGCTCCGGCAGATCATCTCCGTATATTTCCCTTGCTCTCCGGTAACATATATCCGTAAGGATCTTATCGGAATTCTCAATGACAGGCGGACACTTGTCAGGGCGCACCGGCTCTATTGTCTCGATCATATCTGCGATCTTACGTGTATTGGTAACTACTACCTCATACGCCTTGTCGAACCCCAGATAATCAAACTCCGCAAGCATTTCCTCGGTTGTACGAAGGAAAAGGGGTGCCTGCATATCCGCATCCTTGAATCCTTTTCCCGCCATAAGCACTCGACGGTACACTTCATCCTCGGGATTAAGAAAATGAACGTCACAGGTTGCAACAACCGGTTTACCGAGCATATCACCTATCTCAATTATCTTTTTGTTAATGTCCTCAAGATCCTTTTCGGAATTGATATCTTCAAAACGATCCTCTCTTATCATGAATTCGTTATTGCCGTTAGGCTGAATCTCAAGGTAGTCATAAAACCTGGCAATACGGAGTATCTCGTCTTCGCTCCTCTTGCTTATTATTGCCTGATACAGCTCTCCCTGTTCACAGGCTGAGCCGATTATGAGCCCCTCACGATGCTTCTCTATCAGACTCTTCGGAATCCTTGCATGTCCGTTGTAGTACCTGATATGGGATTGGGATACAAGCTTATACAGATTTACCCTTCCGGTCTCGTTTGCAGCAAGAAGAATTATATGATTACTCGGTGATTTTCTGATCTTCTCATCTGACGCAGCGCAAAGATCGTTTAAGCCCTTTAGAGTATCAACATTTTTCGCCGCAAGCCTCTCTATGAGTTTTAAGAATATATGTGCGGTAGCCTCGGCATCGTCTACAGCCCTGTGATGATTTTCAAGGGAAATCTTGAAGAATTTGCACAGATTGTCCAGCTTGAATCTGGCAATCTCAGGCACGAGAAGCCTTGCCATACCGAGAGTATCCACATAACTGTACGGACGGACTATGCCCGCTGCCTCTTCCTTTGCCTTGATAAATCCCATGTCAAAGTTTGCATTATGGGCAACATACACCGCACCTTCACAGAACTTCGAAAACTGCGTGAGTGCATCGTTTATGAAGGGAGCATCCTCCACCATGGAATCGTTTATTCCGGTCAGTTTTTCTATCCTGTAGGGAATAGGCTCTTTGGGGTTAACGAACGTGGAGAATCTGTCAACTATCATGCCCTCCGCAATCTTGACCGCTCCGATCTCGATTATATTGTTCACCGTCGGTGAAAATCCCGTCGTCTCAATATCGAATACCACAAACGTATCATTTATTGTATGATCTTCCGGATTAACCGCGACCTGTGACGTATCATCGACAACATAACCTTCCATACCGTAAATGACTTTAAAATCATTTATCTTCTTGTCTCTTATATGATGGAACGCTTCGGTAAAGGCCTGGACAACACCGTGATCGGTTATGGCTATCGCTTCCATTCCCCATTCCCT
>DGUG01000149.1:0-2143 GCA_002394535.1 Lachnospiraceae bacterium UBA4316 | reverse complement strand
CGCTTTACCGGTTCGTTGTCCATTCGTTTGATTCTGAAGTCACCGGTTTTCTTGATGCCGTCTATGTAGCCGAGGGAGAGTATTCCGTCATATTTATCAATGCCGGTGGTGCCTTTTATCATCACGAACTTTCCGTCGCCTATATAATCAAAAAGCCGCTCCTGCTGATCCTCTCTGGGGAACAGTTTTACATCTATCGTATCGGTAAAATCAGTCACGGAAAATGTAACCATCTTCTTGCCGGTTCTTGTATCCCTGACTTCAAACGCACCTACCTGACCGCGAATAATGACCGTCCCGATGTCACCGTCTATATCGCATATATTCATGGGACCTTCGGTAAAATCCTTGCCAAAGATGACATCCGGATTGGATGGCTCTCTTCTCTTATTGAACTTTCCTCTTGACGAATCCCTTTTAACCTCTTCGATTTTACCCGAAGGAGGTGTACTCTCCTGAGCATCGGAAGGGATGTCCGCTTCCGGCTGAGGTATGGTCACCGGCCCGCCGGAGTATATATTATAGACATCATTATCGTTTGCCATCTTTTCATACATCAGGAATTCTTCATCCGATGCTCTCTGGGGTATGGACGTACGATCATCGCTTTTCTGCGGTACAATATCCTCTCCTTCAAATGTTTCAAACGATATCTTTCTTACCTCTTCGAGCATACGCTCCTTTGAGTGAACATAGCTCTGTCGTGTCTCTTTTTGTTTGAATGAGACCTTTATCGCAAAAGATGTCCGGCATCTTTCATTTACGGCATGATCCAGAAAGTCCGCTATCTCCTCGGACATATCATGAGCGATCGGTCTGTCCTCAAGTACAAGTGTCATCGCATCACTGCCTTCATCAAACTCAAAATCGGCGTGCTTAAGCAGATCCACCCATGCAGGATTAACGTTTGAAGCCTCTGTTATGATGCTGCTTTTGTACTGGCTGATGATCGCCTTTGCGGTATATGTGCCTGCAAGATTAAACTTCTCGATTATCTTGATGCTGACAGGAGAATTCGGGTAATACTGTTCGCGTATCTTGCGCTCCATTTCATATATTCTGTCCTTGGGAATAATGTAATCGCTGACAAGATGAATATGAAGCTTATCACGACGTGAAGAAGAGACCAACCTTGTAACTTTGGTCTCTTCCATTAATTCTCTGTCATCATCGGAAACAACAAGCGATGAAAAAACGTCAAAAAATTTCTTTTCCATTACTATTTATTCCAATTATCCAATTCGTATTTAAGTACCGCGAGCAATTCCTTTTCGGGAACCTTTCTGATTATCTCGCCCTTTTTGATAAGAAGGCCCTCACCGTTTCCGCCGGCTATACCAAGGTCGGCCTCCTTCGCTTCTCCGGGACCGTTTACAACGCATCCCATCACGGCAACTTTAATATCAAGATCGTATCCTGCCGCAAGTCTTTCAACTTCGTTTGCAAGGGGGATAAGGTCTATGTTTGTCCTGCCGCATGTAGGGCATGATACCACATCGATACCACCCTTACGAAGTCCCAGACTCTTAAGAATGAGCTTTGCGGTAATAACTTCTTCCACCGGATCTCCTGTCAGGGATACCCGTATCGTATCTCCGATTCCCTCATTGAGAATGATACCCAGTCCCACAGATGACTTTATACTTCCCGAGTGAAGAGTCCCCGATTCGGTTATCCCAACATGAAGGGGATATGGACATACAGGCGCAAGCTCCTCATGGGCGGCAACCGTCATAAGCACATCCGATGATTTTATGGAAACAACTATGTTGTCATATCCGCAATCTTCGATCATATGGACCTTATCAAGTGCTGACTCGACTATTCCCTTTGCGGTAACTCCGTTATATTTTGCCACAATATCTTTCTCAAGAGAGCCACTGTTTACACCGACACGTATCGGAATGTTTCTCTCTTTTGCGGCACGTACAACTTCACCTAATCTTTCCCCGGACCCTATGTTTCCGGGATTGATCCTTATCTTGTCTGCCCCGTTTTCTATTGCCGCTATCGCCATCTTGTAATCAAAATGGATATCCGCAACGATAGGAATGTTTATCTCTTTTTTTATGGCGGATATGGCCCTTGCAGACTCCTCATCCGGCACCGTTGATCTGACTATCTCACAGCCCGCTGCTTCAAG
>DGUG01000156.1 GCA_002394535.1 Lachnospiraceae bacterium UBA4316 | reverse complement strand
TGGAGCAGGATAAGATCAACGCATATATGACGTTATATACGGCACTTGTCGAAGTCTCAAAGGCAGCGGCTCCCATGATACCTTTCATGACAGAGCAGATATACCGTAATCTCGTATGTTCGATAGACCCTAGCGCACCTGAAAGTGTGCATCTGTGTGATTTTCCGTCTGTTAAGGAAGAATGGATCGATAAGGATCTTGAGGCGAACATGGACCATGTTCTTAAGAGCGTGGTAATGGGAAGAGCCTGCAGAAATGCTGCAAATATCAAGAACAGGCAGCCTGTTGCCAAGATGTTCGTCAAAGCAGACTTTACACTTAATGAATTCTATCAGGACATCATAGAGGATGAGCTGAATGTAAAGGAAGTTGTGTTTACGGATGATGTCAGTGAGTTTACCACATACTCGATGAAGCCCCAGCTTCGTACTGTAGGACCCAAATATGGCAAGCAGCTTTCCGGCATCAGGAGTTATCTTGAAAATATTGACGGAAATGCCGCTATGGGCGAACTCAGGTCTACGGGTGTGTTAAAGTTTGATGTCGACGGTACGGCAGTGGAACTTGCCGAGGAAGATCTTCTTATCGAAATGACCCAGCAGGAAGGCTTTGAATCCCTTACCGACGGCGGAGTCACTGTAGTCATTGATACAAAGCTTACACCTGAACTTATAGAAGAAGGCTTTGTCCGCGAGATCGTATCAAAAGTTCAGACTATGCGTAAGGAAGCCGGATTCGAAGTTATGGACAGAATAGTTGTCTACTCCAAGGATAACGAGAAGATAGCAAAAGTCCTATCTTCCAATAAAGAGGAAATATCCCATGAAGTACTGGCTGACGATATAGTGACCGGTGAAGCTGACGGATATGTTAAAGAATGGAACATAAACGGCGAGACGGTTACTCTCGGGGTTAAGAAACAATAGTAAAAGAAATAATAGTCAGGAGGTTGTTTGATGGCAGCACGCAAGGTTGGTTTTAACAAGGAAACTTTTAAGAAGCAGGTCAAGGAAAACGTTAAGGCGCTTTTCAGGAAGACTCTTGAAGAGGCAAACGAGCAGCAGATATATCAGGCTGTTGCATATGCAGTTAAAGATACGATAATCGACAACTGGCTCGAGACCCAGAAGGCGTATGAGAAGCAGGATCCCAAAACCGTATATTATCTCTCGATGGAATTTCTTATGGGAAGAGCACTCGGAAATGCGATGATCAACCTGAGAGAATACAAGGAAGTAGCGGAAGCACTTGATGAAATGGGTATTAATATCAACCTTGTAGAGGATGAGGAAAGAGATCCGGCACTTGGAAACGGCGGTCTGGGACGACTTGCTGCCTGTTTCCTTGATTCCCTCGCAACCCTGGGATACAGTGCATACGGATGCGGAATCCGCTATCGTTACGGAATGTTCCGTCAGCAGATCAGAGACGGATTCCAGGTTGAGGTTCCCGATAACTGGCTTAAGGACGGATATCCGTTTGAACTTCGTCGTCCGGAATATGCCAAGATCGTTAAGTTTGGCGGAAATGTAGCCGTACACGTTGACGAGAAGGGAGAAAATCATTTCACCCAGGAAAATTACCAGTCAGTACAGGCCATTCCATACGATCTTCCGATACCCGGCTACGGAAACGGCGTTGTAAATACTCTCAGGATATGGGATGCCCAGCCTGTTGAGTGTTTCCAGCTCGACTCATTTGATAAGGGTGATTACCGTCTGGCTGTTGAGCAGGAAAATCTTGCGAGAAACATATGTGAGGTTTTGTATCCTAACGATAATCACTATGCAGGTAAGGAACTTAGATTAAAACAGCAGTATTTCTTTGTATCGGCAAGCATACAGGAAGCTGTTGACAAATATATGCGTAAGCATGATGACATCCATAAGCTGTATGAGAAGGTTACGTTCCAGATGAACGATACACACCCTACTCTCACGGTTCCGGAACTTATGCGTATCCTCATGGATGAACACGGACTCGGCTGGGAAGAGGCGTGGTCTATCACAACCAAGACGGTTGCATACACCAACCATACGATCATGTCAGAAGCACTTGAGAAGTGGCCGATTGAACTGTTCTCAAATCTTCTTCCGAGAATTTACCAGATAGTTGAAGAGATCAACAGAAGATTCTGCCTTCTTATTGAGGCGTCTTATCCCGGCAATACCGAGAAGATCCGTAAGATGGCCATAATCTATGACGGACAGGTCAAGATGGCGCATATGGCAATCTGCGCATCATATTCAGTTAACGGTGTTGCAAGGCTTCACACAGAAATCCTCAAGAAGCAGGAACTGCGTGATTTCTATGAACTTATGCCCGACAAGTTCAACAACAAGACAAACGGTATAACACAGAGAAGATTCCTGCTGCATGCCAACCCCCTTCTTGCGGACTGGGTAACTGCCCATGTGGGGGATGAATGGATTACGGATCTTACCGTTCTTCGCCATCTCAAAGTATATGCGGATGACAAAAAGGCTCAGCATGAGTTCATGAATATCAAATATCAGAATAAGGTAAGACTTGCAAAATATATTCTTGAGCATAACGGTATTGAGGTTGATCCGAGATCGATATTCGACGTTCAGGTAAAGCGTCTGCATGAGTACAAGCGTCAGCTTTTAAATATTCTGCACATCATGTACCTGTACAATGAACTTAAGGAACATCCCGATATGGATTTCGTACCGCGCACGTTCATATTCGGCGCAAAGGCAGCAGCGGGCTACAAGAATGCAAAGCTTACGATAAAACTCATCAATTCCGTTGCGGATGTCATCAATAACGACGGATCTATTGGAGGCAAGATAAAGGTTGTATTCATAGAAGACTACTGCGTATCAAATGCAGAGCTTATTGTAGCGGCAGCAGATGTTTCAGAGCAGATATCGACTGCGTCCAAGGAAGCTTCCGGAACAGGTAACATGAAATTCATGCTTAACGGAGCTGTTACGATCGG
>DGUG01000115.1 GCA_002394535.1 Lachnospiraceae bacterium UBA4316 | reverse complement strand
AATACAAGATCAAGTATGATATTAAGAACTGCCGAGAATATAAGTGTATATAACGGAATCCTGCTGTTGCCCACAGCCCGCAGGAATGCGGAGAAGAGATTGTAAAATACCAGCGCCGCTATCCCCATACATATGACCGATATATAGCTGTATGCATCCTCGTAAATATCTTCGGGGGTATTCATAACCTTCAGTATGGATGGCATAAAGGAAAGACTCAGGGCCGTAAGCACAACGATGACAATAGCGGACAAAATCACACCGTTTGATACGGTGGCTCTAGCCTCGTCCTTAAGACCCGCTCCGTACTTCTGGCTTGTAAGCACTGTAAACCCGGTTGCCATTCCGTTAGCAATACCTAGCACAAGGAACATGATGGTGCCGGTTGAACCTACGGCTGCAAGGGCACCTTCTCCCACAAATTTTCCGACTATTATAGTGTCTACCATGTTATAGAACTGCTGGAAAATATTTCCGATAAGCAGCGGCACCATAAACTTCAGTATTATTTTTAACGGTCTGCCTTCAGTGAGTGTTGTTTCCATCTTCGTTTCTCAAAAATAATTATGCAATGACGCTATGTAGTTGATATAATAATACACAGATTTGAATTCAACAATAGAAATTCAATAACAAGACAGGAGACAATAACCATGAGTAAAAATCGTAAGCTTATTACTTTATTTGTGACGATGATGATGGCTGTTTGCATGTGCCATCCCGCTTTTGCAGCCGATCTTGACAGTGCAGGCAATGTCTTTGAAGCGGGGGATTCGGTATCACTTCCGGATATACCGTTCTTCGGAGGACTCATTGCGGGACAAACCGTAAGTGCCGACGATACGGACGCGGAAGGGTCAGTTATGATGGCCGGACAGAGCGTTGAAATGAATGACGGCGAGGTGGGAGAGAGTCTCTATGCTGCCGGTAATATTATTTCGATAGATGATGTCTGGGTTTCCGGAAATATATATGTTGCCGGAAACAACATAGTAATTAAAGGTTCGGAGAGTAATGGTGCTTATGTGGTCGGTAACCAGATAGCTTTTGACGGTGTTGCAAATGCGCTGTATGCGGCAGGTAACATAGTCTCCGTTAAGGGTACAATAAACGGTGATGCCGTTATAGAAGCGGATGTTGTTGAACTTGATGATGATCTTGAAGTTACCGGTTCTCTTACCATAAAGAGTGTCAATGAACCGAAGGTTCCCGACAATGCTCCTATCAAGGATTTTATATATGAACCTGAATCAAGAGGTGAACAGCAGGGAGGAATCGGTGCTCTCGGTCTTGGCATCGGCGCCAGAATATTGAAGAAATTAACAAGCTGCCTGTATTGGATAGTTGCAATGGCCGCATTCGGAATGCTGCTCTGCTGGCTGGCAGGTGATCATCTTACAAAAGCCTCCGAACTTGTGAGAACAAAACCCGGTGCCATGATAGGGTGCGGAATAATCAGCTGGATATGTATTCCGGTTATTGTTATAGCACTTTGCTGTACATTCATTCTGGCACCGATAGGCGGAATGCTTGCGCTTTTGTATGTATTACTTTTGTGTGCGGGTCTTGCATTTGCGGGTGCATCACTTGTGCGCATATTTCTTCCCAATATGAATGTGTTCCTGTCGGCTCTCATCGGTATCGCGGTACTTGAGGTCGTAAGAATGATCCCGTTTATCGGTACACTTGTGGGAATACTGGCGGATATGTATCTTCTTGCATATGTGATCTTAACGCTATGGGATAACCGTCTCAAAAAATCAGAACAGTAAGGGGAAACGGTGGAGGAAAACACATGGCTGCCGATATGAAAAAACTGCGAGAGCAGATAGACAAGATTGATGCGCAGATACTCAAGTTATATGAAGAAAGAATGGATGTAGTCAGCGAGATCGGAAAGTATAAGATTGAAAACAATCTTCCGGTTTATGATGCAGCCCGTGAGGATGCGAAGCTTGAAGAGGTTTTTGCATCGGTCTCAAACAAAAAGTACGCTGACGGAGCGGCGCAGCTGTTCATAACTCTTATGCAGACAAGCCGTGAAATGCAGGAGGATATGGCAGGCCTCGGAGATTATGATTACGATGATTTTAACTGGGACGGAGAGCCTGTTGAATTAAGTCTCGAAATACTAGGTAACAAGGTACAGGAGGAATAAATGGCAGTTCGTACTTTTGCCGCCATCGATGTGGGGTCATACGAACTCGGAATGAAGATATTTGAGTTCTCACATAAGATGGGCATGAAAGAAATAGACAGTGTCAGACATTCCATTGAGCTGGGAACGGACACTTATCAGAACGGTATAATCGACACGGATCATATGGATGAGCTGTGTGATGTGCTGTCCGATTTTTCGTCCATAATGAAATCATACAAGGTTGACGATTACAAGGCTTACGGGACCAGTGCGATACGCGAGACCAAAAACACCGTTGTGGTTACGGAGCAGATCAAACTCCGTACCGGAATAAAGGTTGATGTACTGTCCAATTCCGAACAAAGATTTCTGCATTACAAAGCCGCGGCTATAAAGGGTTCGAGATTTGATGAATTCATAAGCGAAGGCTGCGCTATTGTGGATATCGGGGGCGGAAGCATACAGATATCGCTGTTTGACAATGATGCACTTGTAACTACCCAGAACATTAGACTCGGTGTCCTGCGGACAATGGATATGCTCGCAACCCTCCAGCCCAAGACAAGGGATATAGAGGGCATATTAAAGGAACTTATAGACAATCAGCTTCAGGTATTCAAGAAGCTGTATTTAAAAGGCAGAAGTATTAAAAATCTTATACTGATCGATGATTATGTTTCGGCAATGCTTTATCATACAGGGTCCAAGGACAGGTCCTTTACAGCCGCAAGATTCAAGGAGGTCTGCGAGGAACTGTCGCAGATGACAATAAGTGAGATCTCCAAAAAGTACGGAATGAATGAGGAGACTATTCCCCTTCTTCTTCCTGCGGTATCAATCATATCCCGTGTCATCAAGATCACAAAGGCGGACAATATCTGGTCACCGGGTGTATCGCTTTGCGACGGTATGGCATACGAATATGCCGAAAAGGAAAAGCTCGTTCATTACCGCCATGATTTTGAAAACGATATTATTGAGTGCGCCAAGGCCATGTCAAAACGGTATCAGGGAAATGAGGCAAGAAACGAACTGATAGAAAAAGTCGTATGCGATCTGTTTGACGCAACCCGCAAAATACACGGGCTGGGCAGGCGTGACAAGCTGCTTCTTCGGATCGCCGCACTTCTATGCGACTGCGGAAGATATATAAGTATAGAGGCCGGTGCCGAATGCGGATACGAAATAATAATGGCGACGGAGATGATAGGTCTGTCACATGCGGAGCGTGAGATAGTAGCAAACATTGTCCGGTTCAACAAGATGGCGTTTAAGTATTACGATGAGCTTGCCGCGCAGTCATTTCTCGATAAGGGAAATTACCTTAAGATAGCAAAACTGTCTGCCATATTTAGGATAGCCGACGGTGTGTGCAGAAGCTACAGGACAAAGGTGAACGATGTCAGGATATCCCTTAAGGGAGGAGAACTTGTGATAAATGTCTACACAGTGGATGACATTGATCTTGAGCAGGGATTTTTCCACAGAAAGGCATCGTTGTTTGAAGAAGTCTTCTCGGTTAAACCCGTATTGAAATATAAAAGAC
>DGUG01000069.1 GCA_002394535.1 Lachnospiraceae bacterium UBA4316 | reverse complement strand
TTCGAAAACAGTTCCTTGACAGCCTGCGGATCTGAAACATCTGCCTGATACGCATCACATTTGACTTTGTATGCATCCTCCAGATCTTTTGTGAGCCGCTCAAGACTTTCGATGTTCTTGATACAGCATAGAGTCAGATCATATCCTGCTCTTGCAAATTCTATCGCTATTGCACGTCCTATTCCACGGGACGCACCTGTGATCAGAGCATTTTTACTCATAACATGTCACCTCGCTTCCGTTGAGAGCCACGCCATTTGAAGCTCGCGTCGCTCGGGGCGTGGCCTACGTGTTGCAAAGTTTTCATGGAAAACTTTGCAACACCTTTCTGATCATGTGGCTGGTGTGTAAGCTGTAAATATGGTAAAATCATTTCTGTTCTTACTTTATATTATATCACACTAAAGCAAGGAGACTGACATGAGCGAATTGTATGACGTAATTATTATAGGAGCCGGCCCCGCAGGACTTACAGCAGGTATTTATGCGGCACGTGCCGATCTGAAAACTCTTCTTATAGAAAGATACGGTGCCGGCGGGCAGATTCTTAATACATATGAAGTTGACAACTATCCGGGACTTGCAGGCATTACAGGCGGAGAGCTTGGTGCCAAGATGAGCGAGCACCTTGATAAGTTCAACGTTACCAGGCTCATGACAGAAGTCGAGGGAATTGATTTTTCCGAAGGCGCCAATAAGGTTAAGACCGATGCGGGTACGTTCATCGGCAAGACGGTTATCCTTGCTACCGGTAATTCTCCGAGAAAACTGGGGATACCCGGAGAGGAGGAACTTACCGGTGCCGGAGTCAGCTATTGTGCCACATGCGACGGAGCATTTTTTAAAAAGCGTACCGTTGCGGTAATCGGCGGCGGTGATGTTGCTGTTGAAGATGCGATTTTCCTCGCGAGAGGGTGCGAAAAAGTTTACCTTGTGCACAGACGCGATGAACTTCGTGCAGCCAAGATACTTCAGAAGGCACTATTTGAGCTTCCGAATGTTGAGGTTGTATGGGACAGCATTCCGAAAGAGATAGTTAAGGCAGATACCGGAATGGTTGGCGGACTTACAATAGAGAACGTGAAGTCACATGAGGTGAAAACACTTGAGGTTTCCGGAGTGTTTATCGCAACGGGTAACAATCCCAACTCCTCCTATACCGATGCGATTGATAAGGATGAAAACGGATATATCAAGGCCGACGAGTCATGTGCCACATCGCTTCCCGGCGTATTTGCCGCAGGAGATGTACGTACAAAACGTCTTCGCCAGGTGTCGACAGCGGTTGCGGATGGTGCAAACGCGGTATATTCGGTGCAGGAGTTCCTGATTTGACATTATGGGCTTATTCTGATATCCTATACGCTGAATCTGAAAACGTAACAATTTTGTAATATTTGATTATAAATCCGAGGGGGAATCGTATTTATAATTGGAGGTTTTATGAAGAAAGGCTTTTTAAAAGCTACGGCAGTCATTGCGGCTGCAGTGACTGTTGCAACAAGCTTTCCTATAAATGATGTTAAAGCTGCGTCAAGTTATGTTTTTCCTGCTGCGGGTGTTGCACTTGCTGCGGGAAACGGAGTATCCCTGGCGGATATAAGAGCCAATGTGGCGCGTAACGCGGCGAAACAGTCAACAATAGCCAATCATGAGAGGATCACCAAGAAGGACGAATCTACGGTTCAGAAGGTTGAGACTCCTTCATCAAAGGCTGTAAACGAAGGAACCGTGATAGACGGAATTGCCGTCGTAGGTTCCGCTTCGGAAGGCGCAACAATAGAGATAACATCCACGGACAAGCCTGTTTCCGATGGAGGAATGAACGGCGGAGACGATACCGAACTTGCAGAAGGTGACAACACTGCCGAAAATGCGGATGCGTCTGAGACGGAAGCCAATCCTACTATAGATATCAAGCCCGAATCCCAGGATGTGGAGGAAGGTGAAGAGGATCTTTCCGATCAGGTTATCGCGGTTGTTGACGGATATGTTAATGTGCGTTCAATGCCCGATGAAAACAGTGAGATTGTTGGTAAACTCTATAACCATTCGGCCGGAACATGGCTTGATAAGCAGGGTGACTGGTACAAGATAGAGTCCGGAAATGTAGTCGGTTTCGTCAAAGGTGAATATGTCAAGACCGGTCAGGCAGCTGTTAAACTGGCGGCCGAGGTAGGACAGAGAACGGCTACGGTTCATACAACAACACTTAAGATAAGAGAAGAAGCAAGTCTCGATTCGAAAGTTCTCGGACTTGTTGCAAACGAAGACCAGCTGACCGTCATCGAGGAAACCGAGGAATGGGTAAAGGTTAACATCGAGGAAGGTGACGGTTGGGTTTCCAAGGAATTCGTCAGTATAGCAACCCTCTTCCCTCAGGCTGAATCCAAGGCAGAAGAGGAAGCAAGACTGAAGAAGGAAGCTGCCGAACGTAAGAAAGCCCAGCAGGCTGCAGCCAGAAGCGCAGGCGGTAAGAGCAGCAGCAAGAGCAGTAGCGGCGGCGGTGGCGGCGGATCATATGCTGTCAGCGGAAGCGGTCTCGGAGCAAGTGTTGCGAATTATGCATTGCAGTTTGTGGGCAACCCGTATGTATATGGCGGAACCAGCCTTACAAACGGAACAGACTGCTCAGGATTTACAATGGGTGTATACAGAAACTTCGGCGTATCATTGCCTCACTCTTCGGGTGCTCAGCGCTCCATGGGTTACGGAGTCGGAAGCCTTGCGGAGGCACAGCCCGGTGATATCGTATGTTACTCAGGACACGTTGGTATTTACATCGGCGGAGGACAGATTGTTCACGCATCGACTGCGAAGACGGGTATCAAGGTTTCGAATGCATCATATCGTAACATCCTTGCAATTCGAAGAATATTCTAAGAAAATCATTGGGACCGGTTCGAAAGAGCCGGTCCTTTTGTTTATGTCCGACTTAATTGCTAATGAAGCGGTTGATATGGTATAATATGTCTTGATCGAAGATCAAGACAGCCTGAGCGGCGTTTGAGCGGACTTGATGAAGAAATAGAAGTAAATGATCGAAGATCAAATCTAATAATGAAAGGGGTGGCTTACATGGAATTCATTATTGTAGGAAAGAATATTGATGTAACACCGGGTTTAAGACAGGCAGTGGAGGACAAGATAGGCAAACTTGAGCGTTATTTTACCCCCAACAC
>DGUG01000229.1 GCA_002394535.1 Lachnospiraceae bacterium UBA4316 | reverse complement strand
TTAAGGTTACAGATAAATGAAAGAGGAACCGGTTATGTCAAACATAAGCTTTGCAAGAGTATTTACAAGCGGTGCGGTTTTACAGAGAAATAAAGAGATACATATATGGGGCTTTGCCGACAGGGGCAGAACTGTCACCGTAGAATTTGCAAGGAATAAAGCGCAGTGCAAATGTGATGAAAACGGGAGATTCGATGTCAGGTTTTCGCCGATGGATAAGGGTGGTCCTTATACACTTACGGCAAGGGATGATAAGGGAGGCATTGCCGTAAGCGAAGATATCATGATAGGTGATGTTGTAATAATCAGCGGTCAGTCCAATATGGAATTCCCGATGATAAGGGTCAAAGAGACGTATCCGTGGGAATGGGATAATGACAGGAATGAGATGATCAGAACCTTCAAGGTTACCGAAAACGGGGTATTTAAGGCTCCACTTGATGATGTTGAGACGGGAGAGTGGATATCGGCAGCACCGGATACGCTTGATGATTACTCGGCTGTCGGGTATTTTACGGCAAAGCATATGCGAGACCATGAGGATGTCTGCGTGGGGATCATAAACCTGACTCTCGGAGGAGTCATTATAGAGGCGTTTATGAGTCCGCAAATGCTTGAAGGGTTCGACAGTGCGTTAGCCGAGGCCGAAAAATTTAAGGACGACGAATACAGACAGAAGATACTTAAGTTAAATGATGAAAATGCGGAAAGATGGCGCAGCAATCTGGACAGGGATGATGTGGGGCTTAAGGATCACTATGAAGACGGCAAAACCATTCTCGAGACGGGAGGGCAGATTGCTCTTCCGCAGTTCTTTTCGGATACAGAACTTGGCGGATTTGTGGGAAGTGTGTGGATAGCTAAGAAGTTTAACGTTCCGAAGGAGTACGCCGGAAAGAAGGCAGCATTATGGCTCGGCACTATTACGGATTATGATTTTTGCTATTTAAACGGTGAATTCATAGGCACTACGGATTACTGCTATCCGCCGAGAAGATACGATATACCCGAGGGACTCATTAGGGAAGGAGAAAATACTGTAGTAGTCCGCATATGCGTAGAAAAAGGTTTCGGAAGAGTAACGCCGGGCAAATTGTATGGTGTTGTGTTCGGAAGTGGTGTTCGTACAACGGACGGTTTTACCGAAGGAATAGACGGAGCGGATCATGTTATAGGTCTTGGCGGGGTGTGGAATTATCTAATAGGAGCAAAGTGCGGTGCTGCCGAGGAGACAGTATTTGTAAACTGGAAGCCAACGGCTCTTTATAACGGGATGATGGCTCCGCTAAGCGGTCTGTCTGTCAAGGCATTCGCATATTATCAGGGTGAGAGTAATTGCGGAGCTTTTCGGGATTATGCAGAGCTAACAAAGAGATTTGTTGAAGGAATCCGCAAAATGTGGGGTGAAGATATCCCGTACATATGCGTAGAACTTCCGGAGTTTGATGCAAGAATGGAAGAAGTATCATACGATCACGGCATGGCGTGGCGCGGATTGCAGGCTGCTCAGGAGGAATGTGTTAAAATCCCGGGCTGCTATCTTGTAAAAGCCTTCGGGTGCGGTGAACTTAATGATATTCATCCGCAACGAAAAGAGCCGATAGGGAAGGATATAGCAGATATCATCAGTTCGCTGTGATTTAGGTTTTAATCAGAGAATTTCGCCGTAATTGCAAGTATGAGCAGAATAAGGGATTGGCTTAAAAGAAATAAACAAAAGAGCGCAGCATGGCCGAGAAATATGGCCGTGCTGTATTTACTGTTCATAATTGTGCCCCTGTTTGTGACGGATACCATTGTCTCTGTAATGCTCAGGAACTACAACCGATCGGATCGCACCTACTCTTATGAGAAAGCGGCGGAAAACATGGAGTATCTGTTCGGAACCGTTCTTGATAATGCTTCGAGTATAGTCATGAATGTTTTAAGAAATGATGAGATCGATGATTTTCTTGAGAAGGATTATGACAGCAACATTGACTATTATCAGAATTACAGGCAGGTCACAAACAACAAATTCCTGCGGGCCCTTTGTTCGGTAAACAATGCTTCACTTGAAATATATACGGACAATCCTACGATAATAAACGGCGGAGAAATATACAGTATCGACAGAGCCGGTGGCAGCGGCTGGTATTATTCGGATGCATACAGGACGATAATGAACATCGCTCTTGATCATGTATCCTTCTTTAAACGCCGGGAGCACCACCCGGCGTTTCTCCTTGTGTGGGTTTGCGACACTTGCTTTAGTGTGATATCATATTAAACGGTATGTGCGGACGGGAAGAAAACAGCAGCGGATTTGCGGTCAGATTGTATGTTGCCGATATATCACAGTCGGATGGATTTTACGATATGTGGTATGGCCGTATGCCCAAAGAGCGCCGCATAAAAGCCGACAAATACAGGGTCGATGTAGTTAGAAAACGCTGTATCACAGCATATGCGCTTCTTGCATATGCACTATGTGATGGTCAAAAAGACGGCATCATTCCCCAAGGGATTGATTCCGGAAGTGCGGAACCGGCCATATCGGAAGATGACAATGGCAAGCCGTATTTGGAGGGCATTCCGATTTATTTTAATATTTCCCATTCCGGGGATATGGTTGCCGTGGCTATCTCTCCAGGTGAAGTCGGATGCGACGTTGAGTGTAAGAGTAAAAATGCCATGAGCATTGCGGAGCATTTTTTCTCGGACAGTGAAGTTTCTTTTTTAAGAAGTATAGAAGATGAAAGCCGGCAGGGACTTGAATTTACCAGACTGTGGACAATGAAGGAGAGCGTTGTCAAGTGCAGCGGTGAAGGAATCAGACGTGCATTTAATGATTTCTCGCTTATTGACAGTGCCGGAAAAAGAGTCGGATATTTAACTCTTCCCGGAAGAAATGATACCTTCCGTGTAAGGGAGTATGAGAGCAAAAACGGATACTGCTTCAGTGTATGCAGTGTATATGAAGACATAGAAGATAAAATAAGATATGTGAGGCTTGAAGATGAATAACAAAGATTCGGAGTTTTTTGAAAATCGTCCCGTGACAATGAATGAAGGCAATAACCTTCTTCAGATCGAGGAGCATATGTATATTCTTGATGATGTTGAGAAACCCAACGGATTCAGAAATATGTTCCCCTATTCGGAAATACCGAAGATACCGTTTAATGACAGGATTGTTCCTCATAACATGCCAAAGGACATATGGATCACGGATACTACATTCCGTGACGGACAGCAGTCAAGGGCTCCGTACACAACCGAGCAGATAGTAACGATCTATGATTATCTCCATAAACTGGGCGGTCCCAACGGGATGATCAGGGCAAGTGAATTCTTCCTCTACTCCAAGAAGGACAGGGATGCGGTATATAAATGTATGGAAAGGGGATACAAGTTCCCCGAGGTTACAAGCTGGATAAGGGCAAGCAAGGAGGATTTCAAGCTTGTCAGGGAGCTGGGAATGCCTGAGACCGGAATACTTGTCAGCTGCAGTGACTACCATATATTCTTAAAACTTAAAATGACTCGCCGTCAGGCAATGGATCATTATTTAAGCGTAGTAAGAGACTGCCTTGAGGAAGGAATATCCGTAAGATGCCACCTTGAGGATATTACAAGGGCTGATATATACGGTTATGTTGTGCCTTTCTGTCTGGAACTTATGAAACTGATGGATGAATACAAGATACCGATCAAGGTTAGGGCATGCGATACTATGGGTTACGGGGTCAATTATCCCGGTGCCGTAATCCCCAGAAGTGTACAGGGAATCATCTATGCAATACATACTCATGCGGGAGTTCCTTCGGAATTGATCGAATGGCACGGACACAATGATTTCTACAAGGCCGTTGTCAATTCCACCACAGCATGGCTGTACGGCTGCAGCGGTGTAAACACGTCACTGTTCGGAATAGGAGAGCGTACCGGTAACACACCTCTTGAAGCGATGGTATTTGAGTATGCGCAGCTTCGCGGAACACTTAACGGAATGGATACGCGGGTAATCACCGAACTTGCGGAGTACTATGAGAAAGAGATCGGATACCAGATTCCGCCCCGCACACCTTTTGTAGGCAAGAACTTTAACGTAACAAGAGCCGGAATACACGCCGACGGGCTTCTCAAGAATGAAGAGATATACAATATATTCGATACCGAGAAATTCCTTAACCGTCCGGTACTGTGTGCCGTGTCGAATACGTCGGGTCTGGCGGGAATCGCCCACTGGATCAACAGTTACTATAAGCTTCCGGAAGAAAAGCATTACGCCAAGAGTGATGAGCTTATCGTTGAACTCAAGAAATGGGTTGACGAGCAGTATGACGAGGGCCGCGTAACCGTGCTTACCGACGACGAGTTGATAAACCAGATAAATATCTCGGCCGAAAAACTCGGCGTTCCCAAGCCATCGGAATTATAAAGAATTAGGATAAGGATTTTTTATTTTATGATTGACATACTCATAATATGGGGTATAATACAATTAAACATATGAATAGTTGTTCATATGTAAAAACAAATTATCAGTTTAAAATCATAAAGGAGATACATTATGGCTAAGACATACGGAATCGAAGTTGACTGTGCAAACTGTGCAAACAAAATGGAAGAAGCTGCAAAGGCTACCGCAGGAGTCAAGGACTGCACAGTAAACTTTATGGCACTTAAGATGAACGTTACATTTGAAGACGGAGTCGATG
>DGUG01000002.1 GCA_002394535.1 Lachnospiraceae bacterium UBA4316 | reverse complement strand
ATGATTCCGTTATTGACAACTATACCTATCAACATCAGGAATCCCATAAGGGATACCATCGTAAATAACCCCCTTGTCACCAGCAGGAGAAATATGGAACCGATCAGGGAAAATGGAATACAGAACATTACCATTCCCGAATACCTGAGATTTTCAAACTCTATTGCCATAACCATATATACAAGTATAATGGCTGTGGCTATAGCCTTCAGTATCGAGGCAAATTCATCGTTCATCATCTCCGTTGCCTGGTTTACCGTCTTCTCTACCGTTCTTGGCGGTTCATAGCCGGCAAGGGCATCCTCTATTGCAGTTGTGACCAATGCTTTTTCATCAGACCTTACGGTTGCCGTAACGGTTGCGTTATATCTGCCGTTCTGTCTTGTGATCTGCTGCGGAGAGTCCGTATATACGATAGTAGCCACGTCTCTTAGCGGAACATCGTTACCCATCGCATTTGTGACAAACATGTTCTCCACGTCATTAACCGTTTCGTATTCGTCCTTCGGATACTCCACAGTAATCTGGTATGTCTTGTCATCTATCGTAACCTTCATGGCATCCGATCCGTTAATTGCGGTATTAAGAGCCCCTCCTATCATAACCGGTGTAAGCCCGTTTGCCGCTGCGTTTATAGGATCAATATCCACCTTTACCCTCGAAGCAGTATTTCCCATAGATGATGATGAACTGAGGACTCCCTCAACATTCATCACTATGGAATCAACTTCATTTATGGTTTTTTTAAGGTCATCGAGATTTGTTCCCTCAAAAGCCACCTCATAGGTATTTCCGCCTCCTAAAGAAGTAATTCCCATAGATGATGAAGCAGTCACCGATATTTCGCAATTATGGGCATATTCCGCAAGTTCCTGCGTAAACTCGTCTACTATCTGAGCAGTTGATTCTTTTACCCCTTCGGCAACATATGCATTTACGGTACCGGTGGTAACACTGGCACTTCCCATATAGTCATCTATGTATTCACTGTTTCTTACAAATTCCTCGATCTCCCTGATTTTCTGATCAACAGTATCGATATTGGTCCCGGGTCTGTAGGTTACGGTGATCGCTATCTGTCCCTCATCCGTATTCGGAAAGAGCTGGGTATTGATAAACTTTATAAGCACTACCGATACAACAAAGATCACCAGTGCCGTAATGGCGGTAGCGGCCTTATGGTTCAGCAGCTTTCCGAGAATCTTTGAATATCCTGCCGAGAATTTGTCAAGAAAACGGTTCACTGCAGACTCTTTCTTCTCTACGGGCTTGTAGAAGGAAAAACAAAGCGGAACAAGTGTGATTGCCGATACAAGAGAGGCCGCAAGCGCAAAAACTATCGTATAACCAAGCTGTCCGAACAGCTGTCCCGATAGATCCTTCATCATTGCAAGAGGCAGATACACGACGATTGTGGTAATGGTTGATGCTATGATGGAGTTAAGAACTATACCGGTTCCCTCAAGCGCGGCATCTTTAAAATCAAGTCCGTCATCCTTCTTTCTGAAGCACATTTCCAGAACAACAATAGAATTGTCTACCATCATTCCTATAGCAATAACAAGGGCACCCATAGTTATCATGTTAAGCGAAAAACCCATAAAGCTCATGAGCAGGAAGGTGATGAGCAGTGATATGGGCATGGACGATCCGACAATAAGACTTCCCTTTATATCTCCGAAGAATACGAAGAGCACAAACATTGTTATAACAATTCCTAAGAGAAGGGTTTCCGCAATGGTCTTTAGTGATGATTTTATTACGTCTGCACTGTCGTAAACAACAAATATCTCGATATCGGGATATCTGTCTTTGAGACTGTTTATTAACTTATTGACCTGATTGGATACTGTAACAGCCGATGCTGACTGCTGCTTGGAAATGCTGACACTTAAATTGTCAGATCCTTTAAAGCGGCTGTATGATGATGCTTTTTTTGACGCATAGTGGACATTTGCCACATCCGACAGATGAATTGTCTGTCCGGTAGCTGTGGTTATGGGAATCTGTCTCAGTTCCTCCGGGGTTTTGTATTCAACCATGGAGCTTATATCAACCTGTTGGCCGCCGTGCTTTGCAGACCCCGCAGGATAAGTAAAATTTGCACTGCCCACCGTGGTGGCTACTGTATTGGCTGTAACATTATACTGTTTCAGATTCTCGGGGATCAGTTCTATGGAAATGTAATCTTCAAGACCGCCGCTTACCTCCACCTGGGTAATGGTGCTGATCTTGTCAAGTTCGGGAGTAAGGGTTTCTTCTACGAATTCACTGACATCTTCAGATGAAGAATCAACCGAAAGCTGCATTACTGCCGCGGCATTAAAGTCCATAGTGGCAACAACCGGGTCATTTGCCTTCTCGGGAAGATTCGGTTTTACAACATCAAGTGCCTCCCTGACATCCATGTAGGCATCATCAATATTGGTACCATACACAAACTGCAGAAGAACTACGGATACATTCTCCATGGAATAGGAATACGTTGTATCAAGTCCGGAGAGTGATCCGCATCCGTCCTCTATCTTTTTGGTAACAAGTCTCTCAACATCCTCCGGTCCTGCCATGGGGTACACCGTCTGTATCATAACCATAGGCATTTCCATGTCGGGAATGAGCTGAAGGGACATCCCCGTAACCGACCCAATCCCGAATACAATAAGACCGGCTATAAGAACTATAACTGCTACGGGGCGGTTTAAGCTGGTCTTAATCAGAGATTTCATTTAATACCTCTATCTTATCTCCTGAAGGAGTGGTTCCATCAAGTGTTACGTCAATTCCGTCACGAAGCTGGCTTGCCCAGGTAGTTATGACCTTATCCTGCTCGTTCAGCCCGTCTGTTATCTCAATCCTCTTACCATCGGATATTCCGGTTACAACATCACGTCTTGCTGCTTTTCCATCCGAATAAACATATACATATGACTGCTCGTTCAGATAATATACCGAGTCCACGGGAACGGTGATGACCGAACTTCTGCTGTCGGTTGCAAGTGTAAGCTTAACCTTTGTTCCGTTTATAAGCTTTTCGCCTCCCGGAACAACCTGAGCCTTAACAAAGAAAAGCCCGTTAGTTGCATCGGCAACGCCGGAATTCTCCGTAATCTTTGCCGTATATTCACTGTTGTTCCTTGTGACTTTTATTTCCTGCCCTACCATGAGTCTTTCCATGACTGCCTCGGAAACATAGAAATCAACATACTGCGTATCATCGGCTGTGATGACATATGCAGGCGATCCGGCGGCAGCCATGTTGTTTACAGTAATGTATTTGGAAGTAACTACCCCGGATACGGGAGCTTCAACATTTGCATAATCAAGCTGGAGCTGAGCCGCCTCGACTCCTGTCTCAGCCTGAGTAACACCTGCCTGAACCTGCTTTACTCCGGCTTCGGCCGTGGCTATCTGGGAATTGGCTCCCGCCAGCTGGGCTTTTCCGCCTGTTATTATGGTAGCAAGAGTATAGTTTCTGTAGTCATTAAGCATCCTCTGTGCAAGTGCCTCGGCCTCCTGTGCCTGGCATACTCCGGTGGAAGCTGCCACTTTGGCAACTTCTGCCTGCGCCTTGCTTACGAGAAGCTGCTCTTTGGTACTTTCAAGAGAATTTATGGTAGATGAAGCGGAATTAGCACCGGATATCATGGCATCCAGTTCTTCCACTGTAGATGCTCCCGTAATCATTTGCAGAAAAGACTTGGCTGCCGCTTCGGCATTATCACTTTTCAATCCTGAAATTCCATATTTAGTTTGTATATTAGCCAATATGCCCGCTAATGCCGTCGGATCACTCATTCCGGCACATTCAGCTATGGATATATAGTCACTCCTGATCTGTGAAAGAGACTTGGCGTAATTCTCCATATTACTCTTATTACTTTCAAGTTTGTTTATCTGGTCATCGATATCGGATATCTGGTCCCTGAGGTAATCAAGCTGCGTTGCAGCGGCATCATTATTCTGCGTTGCATTCATCAGCCCGTATTTGGCCGAATTGACCGCATTGGCAAGCTGCATCTCGTTAGTTGCGGCAGTTCCCCACTGTTGTGTAACCTGTGCGGTCGTATAAGTGCCTGATTCTCTTGCCGCGTCAAGTCCTGCCTGTGCGGAATTAAGAGATGCACGGCTGGAGTCAAGTGCTGCCTGTGCCTGCTTCATCGATATCCTTGCCGAAGTATCATCTATTGTAAACATCAGATCCCCGGCATTTACATAGTCTCCCACTTCAAAATATGTATTTGTAACATCTCCCGAGAGTTTGGCAACAACATTTACCGTTGAGTTGGCAGACACGGTTCCGATAAAATCACCCGTAATTTCAACATCTGACCTTATGGGATTCTCAACCGATACATTTATGCTCTTTGCTTCCTTCTCACTTTCCTCTTTCTTCGACCCGGTATTCCTGCAGCCGGCAAGAAGAGTTGCGGCAAGCGTAAGCACTACAAATGTTTTTACTGCAAATGATTTTCTCATAGTTCCTTTTAACCTTCACAATACCGTGTAATTTACACAAAAGCTAAGAGAGTGTAGCACGTCATTCCTTTGGTGTAAATTAAATTCACAAAAAATCATATATTCCCTTTATGAATGTAACTAAGCAGCCCTTTTATGACCTTTCGGTTGACTGTAAGCAGCAGCAGAATCAGAACACAGCCCGCTGCTATGTTCATCCATTCAACCTTACAGATTGTTGCATAAGCGGCATAGACTATATATACGACAAGCATCAGTATAAAGTTCCGGTAATCATACCCGACCGGATAGCACTTGTTTGCAAAATACGTCCCTATGGCAAAATAAACAATATAGGTAAGTGCCGTTGCAACCGCGGCCCCCACTCCCTTGTATCTCGGCACCAGCAACAGATTTCCCGCAAGATTACAGCATATCGCAACCGCTGAGGCATAGTTAAGATAGACCGGCTTCTTCTTGAATTTGATACCCTGCCCCGTCATTTCAAACAGTATGGACAACACAGGCATAAGCGACAAAAAGGGAATTATCCTTGATGCTTCCCTGTATTTTTCACCCAGTATCAAAACGATTATGCTTCGAAATGCCGTTAGTCCGAAGGCTGCAAAGAGGCATAGAAACTGGACTTTTTGAAACATATCCTCAAAGAAGGACTTTACCTTGCTCTCATCCTCCTGCTCGTACTTCTTCATCGCAATCGGCGACCAGAATGCCACATATGTTATCTTGAGGGTCATAAGTATGGTCATTATCTGCATGGCGGACGAATACACTCCCGTCTCGGAAAAATCATTCAGGAAACGTATGGACCACTTGTCCATAGACGAGAGAAGCCACTCCATAAGGAGCATGGGAACAAAGGGAATTCCGTAACTTAACAGTTCCTTTTCGGTAAGGCTGTGAGGCTTAGCTTTATAGCCCTTTCCACTGTATGCAAACATTACAAGAAGCATTGCTGTCACGACCACAAGCGGAAGGGTCTGGGCATAGAGTCCTACCCTGAAATCATCGCCAAGAAGATATGCAAACAG
>DGUG01000018.1 GCA_002394535.1 Lachnospiraceae bacterium UBA4316 | reverse complement strand
TTCCATTTATCTGTGAATAGTAACGCCCAAAACGGAATTTAGTCTTGCACACACTAATTAAACCTCATTGTCTCGATGGAGCATCAGAATTATTGTTTGTTAATAAGCCATTTTACTATGTTAATATGGCTTAACCCACAAAAAAAACACTTCCCCGGTCTGAATTTCAGAAAAGTGTCTTGTCTGTATTGAAAATGAACCACCGACCCCGTCCCCAAGGGGTCATGTTGCAGAACTCTTTACCACATTATTATTTATTGTGTGCGCTTAACACATTCCTTGACGCAGAACAGGTATTCATTTCCGGCCGTGCCTGGGATCATCATGATAAATGTCTCACACGGTCTGTAGCCTTTTTTGTTTCTGATCATGAACACATCCGCAATGTATCCGAGATTTGTTGCCTCAACCCTTTTTGCAAGATCTGCGGACTTAAGAAACGCCAGGCAGCGCTCGGTCTCGTCGGGGTGCACCATGTTTTTCGCAAAATAACTGATGCTCTTCTGAAGGTCCTTGCCGTCAACGGCATCACGGTCAAGATAACGGAATCCGCCAAGCAGCGGATATATCGTGTTTTCCGTCAGATTCACAGCCTGCACGCTCTCAAACAGAAGGTTCATCTCTTTGAGCATCGAATCAAGCCGCGCCCGCTCATCCGACACATTCTCCCGGGACAGATTCGTGTTTGTCGCAGCAAGTATGTGATGTCCGTCATGTTCGGCTATCGCATGCACGGTAAAGGAAATATAATTTCCGTTAACCGTGTAATAAAATGTCTCCTTCTTTCCGGACGCCTCAGCGATATCGGCAAACTCACGGTATTTTTTCAGAAGCGGTGAAGATGTCTTGTAGATCAGCTCATCCATCTGCTCCAAAGTAAAATCATCAGAGAAAAACTGCTCTTTATACGCCTTGTTCATAAAGAGCGTCCTGAAGTTGCTCCCGTCATCCTCGATAACCTCTAGCGGTACCTGGGTCGCTCTTGCGACATAACTTGCCGCCTGATAGAAATCACTCCACTCAATGAGTTCAGTGTCTATGCCTTTTTGTGCCAGATGTTCGAACACTTCCGTGAGCGGTTCGGGTTTTCCGTAATAATATCCCTGTATGAGCCCGCATCCTATCTCTTTGAGGAACTCGAGCTGCTCGTCCGTCTCAACGCCCTCAGCGAGTGTCTTCATGCCGATATCCTTGGCCATGGTTATGACGGATTTTATGATGCTCTTTGATTTTTCCGTCAGGGGCGTAAGGAACTTCATGTCAAGCTTTAACGTGTTGAAATCATACTCTTTCAGAAGTGTCAGGGATGAATATCCGCTTCCGAAATCATCCATCCATATCTCGTAACCCGCATTGCGGAAGTCATTTATGACTTTGCGCATGAGCTCCTCATCGGATGCGATCATGCTTTCCGTGATCTCGATATGCAGGTATTTTCTCGGTATGCCGTGCTTTTTCGCGGCGTTCTCCACAACCTCGAGCATGTCGCACATGACAAAATCAAGACGGGAAAGATTGACTGACGCGGGAACCGCGGGAAGCCCTTTATCAAGGCGTTCTGCTATGACGGAACATACCCTGTCGATCACGAAACTGTCGAGTTTATGAATGCACCGTTCCTTCTCGAGAACTCCAATGAACCTGTCCGGAGGCAGGAATCCGATCTCGGGATCTATCCACCTGACGAGCGATTCCATGCTGCAGACTTTTTCCGTCAGGGATCTTATGACCGGCTGGAAGTATACTTTTATCCATCCATTCTTTATTGCATCATCGATCTTCCCGACGACATACTCGCTCGTCTTTACAGATTCTTCAAGCTCATCCGAGAAGACGACATAGTCGCACCTGTCGTCATCCTTGATCGAATCGCACGCGATCTTTGCCCTGCTCATCGCAGTTTCAACATAGAAATCCGGTCCTGCGTCAAACATGTATATGCCATACTTGCATATGACGTTATATTTATTGCCGTACGACTCACCGAACGTCTTTATGGCGTTCTCGGTATTCTCGATAACGCCCTCCTGCTCCGCAAACACAACGAAATGATCGGCTGCGATCCTTGAGACAAATGCGTTCCGGTATGATTTTCCAAGCACCTTTGCAACGGAGCGAAGGCACGCATTTCCTTCGATTATCCCGCTTTCAAGGTTAAGGCGTTTGAAGTTGACGAGATTGACAAATATGAGCGCAAACGAACCGCTCTGGTGTTCGCTCAGATACTGCTTGTTGACTCCGGTCGCGTATTTGTCGAACCTTCGCTTTCCGATAAGTCCCGTGATGATATCAAAATCATTGGAAACATTATCAAGATTATGAAGATAGATCACGGAATAAAAAACGTCCCCCATGTCATCATCACATGTTCTGGTCCAGTGAACTACGACACGGAGAACGTCACCGTTTTTTGTTATGATATTGAAAAAAACATAACCCGATCCCGAAGAAGAATCGCCGAGTTGGGATTCTATCTCTTTATTTATCATCTCGGGTTCCGGATCATGGATCATCCCGTCAAAGCTGCCACCGACATGCTTCATAAGATCAGCCGTATCTTCGCACTCAAAAAAACGAACCAGTTGCTCATTCGTATACAGAAGCTTATGATCTTTATCAGCGCTGAAGATGAAAGCTCCGCTTAGCATCATGTCAGCAAACGGGGATCCTGTCATATATCTCTCCATGGCTTTTACGAGGTCTGAATTATATTATACCACAATCTCCTGACATATAAATCATTTCTTAAGCCAATTCCTGCCGGTTGCGTAATCAAGATCGCTGTAGTGCTCTCCTTCAATGTTCGCAAGATCCCATTCGTTAAAGCACGGCTTTCCGCCGTTGAGTTCAATATAATCGATACATTTTAATGACCCCTTGGGGACGGGATTCTGCTTATACTTTGCCTTCGATGGTTTAATTCTGACATACTTGCTGTCCAACAGTTCGTTCGAGCGTTCGGATGTGATCCTGTCATGTGATTTTTGCCCTTTTGACAATATCGAACATTTGTTCTATAATGTCATACCAC
>DGUG01000003.1 GCA_002394535.1 Lachnospiraceae bacterium UBA4316 | reverse complement strand
GTATGACCGACCAGGTGTTCTTTGCCCACCAGAGTATGCCCATAGACGAGCTGTTTGATAACATGACCAAAAACAGATTTAACATTGCGGTTGTTCTTGACGGATTCGGAGGTACTCTCGGTATTGTCACTATAGAGGACATACTGGAGGAGATTGTCGGCGAGATATGGGACGAGGATGATGAGATCAGGGAACCTATAGTTAAACTGTCCGACGATACCGTGCTTGCCAGCTGTGATGAAACGGTTGAGTCGGTATTTGACGAGCTCGATTATGAGGAAGAGGACGAGAGTGCCGAAGAGAGGTTTACTAACCTCTTACTGTGTGATTTTATCTATGAACAGGTGGGGTCGATCCCGAAAAAGGGCGATTCATTCGAATACAAGGGTTTGAAGATCAGAGTGGAAGAGGTCGATCAAAACAGGGTACTTACTGCGAAGATCGTGAAGCTTCCGAAAGAGACCGAGAAGGATAAAAAGGACGAAGAGTCATGACATCTCTTATTATCATAGCAACCGGAATCATACTGTGTATCGTACTGTCGGGGGTATTCTCGGCATCTGAGATGGCCATAAGCTCATGTAACCGTGTCAGAATGGAGAATGAGGCAGAGGACGGAAACAAGGCGGCCGCAAGAGTGGTGCGTCTTAACAGTGATTACGACAATACACTCAGTACCATACTGCTGTCGAATAATCTTGTTAATATTGCGGCATCTTCACTAAGTACGGTTTACATAATATTGCTGACGGGAAGTGATGATCTTAACTGGCTGATAACCGCAATCGTAACGATACTCGTTATCATTTTTGGTGAAACAATACCTAAGATCATCAGCAAGAAGCACGCCAACAGCCTGTCAAAGGGAATATCGGGATTCATAAGTGCACTTTTCTATATACTGTGGCCCGTAAACTTTATCGTAGTTAAGATAACGAATCTTCTGACAAGGGGACTGGGCAGGAATTCCGATGATGACGAGCCGGAGAAGACCGAAGAACTTCAGGCCATAATCGAGACCGCCGAGGATGAAGGGGTCATAGATGCCGAGCGCTCGGAAATAGTGGCTGCGGCCATTGATTTTTCGGACGTGTCCGCGTCCGACGTTATGACGGCCAGAGTCGATATTGAGGCCATCGATATAGATGATGACTTAAGCGAGATAACCAGGCAGGTGTCAAAATCAACGAAAAGCCGTCTGCCGGTGTACCGCGGAAGTATTGACAATATTATAGGCGTGATGCATCTTAATCCGTTCCTTAAGGCAATGGCAGCGGGCGAATCTCCGGATATCGAGGAGATCATGAATGAGCCATGCTTCGTATACAAGACAGCAAAACTTCCACATGTTCTGGATGTTCTCAAGGATGCAAGGCAGCATCTTGCCATAGTTACGGATGAATACAGCGGAACCCTTGGAATAGTGACTATGGAAGATGTTCTTGAAGAAATCGTCGGGGATATTTGGGACGATAACGATGAGATCGAAGAGGAAGTGGTTGAGTCCGACAAAGGTGAACTCATAATCGACGGAGACATGCCGATAGGGGATTTTCTCGAACGTCTCGGCATTGATGAGGATAGCTGGGAATACGAATCTGCAACAGCCGGAGGCTGGGCAATAGAATATATGGGGGATTTTCCGAAGACCGGGGATGCGTTTGACTACGAAGACTTTCATATAGAGGTTACGGAAGCCGGGGAGAGAAGAGTCGAGAGGCTTACGGTTACCCCGCAATCATAGCCGAATCGCTTTTTAATAATCATTCTCATAATCCTGTTGACGTTTTATAAAACTGAGGGTATCATTGTATGTGGTCACTTTAATGTGGTAACGCGTTAATGGAGAATAAAGGTAATATACGGAGGTTATCTAAAATGGGAAAAGAAAAGGGGAAAAATCCCGGAAATCAGAAGAAAAGGGGAACTTATAAGATTTTTTCCAGGATGAGTTCTAAGATCACACTTCTTATAAGCGCGATCGTGTTTGTCGTTATTCTGGTGCTTGTTATCGTAGCGGAGAGGCGCGCTTCATCCGCTATGGAAGAGACATACCTTAACTACGCTCAGAATCTTGCTGAGGAAGCCGCAATAGGAGTTGACTTTGCAACCGAGTTCGGGGAGGAGGCATATGGAGGTTATGCCAAGAATCTGGCACAGGAGGCTGCTGTATCCATTAATTTCTCCAGACAGTTCGGAGAGTCTGTTTATAAAGCCTATGCACAGAATCTGGCCGAAGAAGCAGCCAAGATTGTTGATAATGCCGCAGCCGGTGAGGACGGCTCCGTTAACTTAAACCGGCTGTTAAACAGTGTTCAGATACTTGGAGTAGAGGGCTCATATGCCTATATGGTATCTCCTACCGGTACTATGCTGTGGCATCCGAATGCCGAGAAGATAGGTAACCCTGTTGAGAATGCGGCTGTAAAGGGAATTGTTGAAGATCTTAAGGCCGGCAAGACAGTTGAAAACGGGTCGGTGCTTTATGAATACAAAGAGGCGCTGAAACTGGCGGGATATGCCTTTACATCAGCCGGAAATATCATGATCGTAACAGCCGACTACGACGAGTTCATGAAGATAGATTATGACACGTTGCTCGGAAATATCACGATAGACGGCGTTGAGGGTTCCTACGCGTACATGGTTGCTCCCGACGGAACAATGCTGTGGCATACCAACCCGGAGAAGATAGGACAACCGGTGGAAAATGCAGCAGTTAAGGGAATAGTAGCGGATCTTGCAGCAGGCAAGACTGTGGAAGACGGTTATGTTATTTATGAGTATAAGGATGCACTTAAGCTTGCGGGATATTCATTTACAGATACCGGAAACATAGTTCTTGTTACGGCGGATTATGACAAACTTATCGATATTGACTATGACAAGCTTATCGGTCAGATAGAAATGTCAGGTGTCGAAGGCTCCTATGCGTATATGGTATCTCCGGACGGGACAATGCTTTATCACAAGGATCCCGAAAAGATCGGTAATCCTGTTGAAAATGCCGCAGTCAAAGGTATAGTTGCAGACCTTGCGGCAGGCAAGAGTGTTCCTAACGGATCATGCACATATGAGTACAAGGGTGCATATAAAGTTGCCGGATATGCTTTTACTTCAGCAGGTAATATTGTTATTGTTACGGCTGACAGAGATGTTATGATGGCCGGTGTTGATCATATGAAGATCATGCTTATTGTGATCGGAGTCATCTTCCTCATCATAGCGGTTCTTCTGGTTGCTGCATTTACCATGTATATGTTGAAAGGTCTTGAACATCTGGTGCCTGTGATCGACAAAACGGCAAATTATGATTTCTCCGAGGACCGCGAATCCAAGAGACTTGAAAGGCGCAACGACGAGATAGGAATGATCGCAAGAGCGCTTGACAAGACAAGGAATAATCTGAGGGATATGGTTGAACTCATATCAAGGGCCGGTTCAAGTATCGATACAAACGTCAACATGCTTCAGGCTACCATTGATAAGGTAGGAACTATATGTGAGGACAATTCGGCAACTACCGAAACACTTGCTGCCGGAATGGAAGAGACTGCGGCAACCACTTCGACGATTGCACAGAATGTTTCCAATGTTCAGGGCAATGCCCGTGACATTGACAGAATGGCTGATGAAGGAACCAGGCTTGCCGACGAAGTATCTAAACGTGCAAATGAACTTTCGGCTACAACCGAACTTGCAAGCCGCAAGACAATGGAGATATATGAAAGTGTCAAGGTTAAGTCCGATGAGGCTATAAATGCCTCCCAGGCAGTTAATAAGATCAATGAGCTTACCGGAACAATCATGGCGATCTCATCCCAGACAAGTCTTCTTGCACTTAATGCTTCAATTGAAGCAGCAAGAGCAGGCGAAGCCGGCCGCGGATTCGCTGTTGTGGCAACGGAGATAGGAAATCTTGCAAATCAGACATCCGAAGCGGTCACAAATATCGGTGGTATTGTTGAAGAGGTTAATAACGCGGTAAGCCAGAT
Source organism: Lachnospiraceae bacterium UBA4316 (assembly GCA_002394535.1). Lineage (GTDB taxonomy): Bacteria > Bacillota > Clostridia > Lachnospirales > Lachnospiraceae > UBA2868. Next base: position 616 of record DGUG01000003.1, on the reverse strand, counting down.
GTCTGACTGCCTGACGCAAACGACGTCGTTTCTTGAGACAAATGTATTATCCGACTATCAGGAGTTCGGTAAGGTATCGCTTCAGTACAAGGAAGATGCCGATACATTCGGAAACAGCATGAACGAGATCAGAGAGAGTGTAGGAAGTCTTACCGGTGACATCGAGAAGATTGCCGGGGCTATATCGGGCATTGACACGAATGTGTCCGAGACAAGCCATGGTGTTGTTGATATAGCGGAGAGGACAACCGAGATGGCATCCGATACATCAACCTCTGTTAACAAGGTTAACGAGTGCCGTGATGCGGTATCGGATCTGAATAATATCATTAACAAATTCAGTCTGTAATACAATCTGAACTTCATGTCAGGAAGTAATTGAAAAAATGGCAGGCACTTTGAGAAAAGTGCTTGCCATTACTGTATGTTTATGGTATATTTTACGGGTTGCAAATAAACACGTGTGCGGATTGACGGCCGGTGCCGTAGGGTAAGCCGTAGATAGAAGCACACGGAAGAGTGGGCGTAAGCCCGAAGAATTAACCGGAGGAATTGAATATGAGCGTTATTTCAATGAAACAGCTGTTGGAGGCAGGTGTACATTTCGGACACCAGA
>DGUG01000152.1 GCA_002394535.1 Lachnospiraceae bacterium UBA4316 | reverse complement strand
ATTGATGGCACGCATTTTTTCTGCAACACTGTTCAGCTTCTTTTTGAACGCCGCTTTTTTCTTTTCATCGATTTTGTTCCAGTCAATTTCCGACATCAGCTTAAAACTTACGACCCTGATCGAAGAAATGCCCCACCACGAAAGGCTATCTTTTATATCCTTTGCTGTGGACTTTCCGCCTGCTCCGAGACATTGTGTGATTATTACGGCACGCTTTCCAAACATTTCTTTTGCAGGGCGGTGTGGCATCCACCGGTATCCGAAATGATCCAGCATCGCTTTCATTGCTCCGGTTGTGTGGAAAACATAGGCAGGTGACGTAAAAACCAGCAGATCTGCTTCAAATAATGACTTCTCGATCTTTTGAACTATTTCCGCATCTTTACAGAGATTCTGGTTCCCCCTGAAACACGTAGTGCAACCCGTACAGAATCCCGGGCCGTCCTTGGGGAGATAGTATTCTGTTATATCTGCATTATCCCTAAACGGCTCTAAGAACATTTCTTTCATTCTGTATGTCACACCGTGTTTTTCGGTTCCGTTAATGACAGTAATCTTCAAGCTTTATTCCTCCCTGACTTCTTTTTTTATCCTGAATGATTTTTCGTTCTCTGATTAATTGTCTTCAAATTTAATCTCTTATTTCTGCAAATACCCTGTCCATATTCCCAAGTACATTTTGTCATTTTACCCAATTATAATCAAGTTCTTGTGCTTTATTTGGGGAAAGTTTTGTTCAATGTGGAATTTTACCCAGATAACTAAATAAAAATGAAATCACCAGAATCTGATGAAAAATATGAACTAGACAGCCGAGCAGGCCATGACCGCTCTTGGTATCGCAGAAAGCGATCGGGCATCCTATCTTGAAAAGATCAGCAATTCTTGATCTTCTGCATTTGCCTGTAATAAAGCAGCGGACCATATGGTCCGCTGTTTGTTTGTGTTATTTATGAGCTGCTTCTTTAATCATTTGTTGATCTTTGCTGCCTCTTCTGCTTCTTTCTTCTTCTTGTACTCGTCGTACATCTTCTTGCCTGTTGCTCCAAGAAGGAAAATTATGAGGAGCCACATCCAGTTCATCGTAACTTCGTCATCCATGTTAGGAATTTCTGCAAGAGGTATTTCGTTATCCTTGATCTTCTTGACAATCTGGCTGTTGTCCTTATTCTGCCTGGAACCAAGAACCTTGTTGACTGTGCCAAAGTCTGCTCTGGGAGCTACGTTTGTTCTGCTATCTGCTACGCCACCCTCGTCTGCTTCGGTACCACCGCCTGTTCTTACTCCAAGAACTCCTGATGCTGTGCCGCCTGTGGGGGCGACTGCATCAAGTAATCCTGCAGGAAGTGTGAACCCACCGGGTATCGTTACGGAAACGTCACCGCCATCGATCACCGTATCGCCGCCTGTACCTGCACCGTCATCCGTTGTGTCGGCTGTTGAATCGTCAGTTGATGGATTATTATCACCTGCAGGCGGAAGAACCCCGGGCTGATCTCCTTCCGGTTCTTTTTCAACGAGATCGCTGGGCTGTACTCCTTCTGTCATAAACATGTACAGATCCCGGAGATCCTTAAGGCTCTGAGCGCTGTTATCATATGCTTCCCGGGCTTTATCAAGCTTACCTTTAAGTTCATTAAGAGTATTGTTGTTTGTAGCTACTTTATCGGATAACGCTTTAAGTTCATCCGTAAGCTTCTGAACTTCTGCTTTTGCCTTATCAACGGCTGCAGCTGCCTCTCTGTAACCCTTGGTAACACTGTAATCATCAAGGAATGTGGATTTTTCGGAGTAAGGAACGTAGCTCCACTTATTTTTAGCCGCATCATATGTAACTTCAGCTACAAAGCAGAATCCCTTAGTAAGATCCATATCCTGACCTTCAAAATCGGTTCCCTTGTAGACTATGTTATAATACTTAGTCTGATCATTTCCTTCACTATCCTTATATGTAACCTGGATGTGATTCATCCTGCCGCGGATATTACCCATTTTACTATCTACATTGCTATAATAGTGTATTCCGTCATCAGTCGTAGCAAGGCTGACTGTATCTTTTTTAGTCTTTTCATCCTTACTGATTACAGCTTTTTCATCACTCTTTTCCTGATCATAATAAGTGCCGTCTACATCTTTCGCACCCTTAACAGTACCATATACAATATCTTTTGCGCCTTCGCTCTCAAGCTTAAGCATAATGAGCTGTTCCATGAACTCTCTGCCCAATGCATAAGTTTCCTTTGTAAGGCCGTCACCGGTCTTTATCTTATTATTATTCGTTAATGCTAATGCAGCTTTTGCACTGGCCTCTACATCAAGTTCACCGTTCTCATCATATTTAGCTGTCTTATTACCAATCTCATTTTCGAAGTACCTGATCATCATTCCATAGTTCTGATCAGCAACAGTCGTAAGCCTCTCGGCTCTATCCTTGGCTGCATCGAGCTGTTCCTGAGCGGAATTAGTATCTTTTATCGCATTTGCAATGAGACCCTGTACTCTTTCATAACTAGCCTGAGCAGCATCTGCAGCCTTCTTTGCAGCTTCATACTGGGCTACCGCATCATTAAGAGCCTTGGTTGAATCACCAAACTTATCCTCACAGGCATCGAGGTATTTCTTGGCGTTATCAAGTGCTGCTTTTTCTTTCTCTTCGTCACCGTTCGTACGTGCCTTTATCGCATTCATGACCTCCTGCATTCCGGCCTGATATGTTCCCTGAACACTTCTGTTCTTAAGAGTTACTTTATCGCTAGTGTCGGGATCCTCACCGTACTGGCCTGAAAGCTGTAAAGTAGCTTTACCTGCGCCTATTGCAGGGCAATTATCATTAACTGCAAGATCGTCGTTCTCGTCTCTTGAAACTTCATACTGCAATCTGTCATTGGGTTTTGTATTATTATCCTGAGTGGCATTCTCTAAATATACAGAATCAAGAGTCTCCCCAAGCTTCTCAATGTTCTTCTCCGCAACTTCGGTCTGTACAAGAGCATTATTGAGATCCTCATTGTTAAGGTTTTTACTGTTCTCAATAATATCATTTGCCTTATCAACCTCAGCCTCTATAGCTTTATCTTCTGATTTGACCAGCGAATTAACGTTCTCAGCTTCTGCTACGCTTGCTGCATGATCTTCATACACGTCAGCAGCATCCTCGATAGCTTTCGACGCAGATTCAGCCGTTACGACATCGACCATATCAGCCGTAACCACATCGGGCTTTGCCTGAGTTTCAGTTGCGAGATTCTCCGATGTTTCACCGGTTGTTTCGGTTGTTGTTTCAGGTGTGCCCCCTGTAACTGTATCGTTTGCCAACGCGTCAACCGGTGCAGACGTTGCAGCTATCATAGTTGCAAGTCCGATCGTGATCGCCTTGATAACCTTGTCGTTTTTGATGTTTCTTCTCATTTTCCATCCTCCGGTTTCTGAACCTGTGAACTCATTCACACAACTATTATATCGACAATAATTCTCTTCTCTTAACTATAAAGACAAGGAAAGGATCAAAAAAGGTTCAAAGAAATCAAAAAAACTTTAGAAAAATTACAAAGTGACGGTTTTGTGGGCCCCGTGGCAGATCATCGAATTATCACGTTACTACGCTAAAGTAATGTGACCATAAAAAAGACGGTTATGAAGTTCTGTGACCCATAACCGTCTGCTCTGTGATTTTTACCTGTTTGTGTGACCGGATTCTTCTTCATTCTTGTAGTTATCGTACATTGCCTTTCCGGTTGCGCCAAGAAGGGCGATTATGAATTTTGAAGCTTCCCAGCCAATTATAACCGCCAATATCAGAAAGTCTATCAGTGCAGTTATTTGACATCTTAAAACAGGGGGCAGGCAGCTAAGCCTGCAATCTAATCTTTACTACAGATGCTGCCGGGATATTAAGCAGGAACTTATTACCGGCTACTTTTGAACAGTCATCAAATTTCTTTTCAACAACCTTATC
>DGUG01000055.1 GCA_002394535.1 Lachnospiraceae bacterium UBA4316 | reverse complement strand
TATACAGGAAGTGCGGATTGATCTGACTTTGCAGCATTTTGTATTCCAGATCGCGCTTTTGTTTTTCGTCCTCCAGACGGCTGTCAAGGAGCCCGGATATATTTTCGGCCAGATCGTTTATACCCTTTCCGATCTCTCCGATTTCATGATCTGCTTCTATCGAAGCGTCTCTCGAGAAGTCACCTTCAGAGATCCTTCCTATCTTTGTCCGTATTTTCGACAGGGGTTTATGTATCAGATCGTTCATCATTTTTACCATAACAAGACCTATTGCGAGTATTCCGATAAGGATAGCTACAAGAATGATACGGAACAGCACCACCTGCAGGTCGGATTCCTGAGCAGAAACGGTCTGGGCAAGATAACATCCGTTCATGAGCAGAGGGTAGGCGATCACAGTACGCTCTCCGTCTGCTGTGTCGATCCGGTAAACTTTGGAGCCGCTGACAGAGACATCGGACATATCCTTGAGAATGCGATACCGGGGATGAATTTCGGATAAGGTATTATCATCGAAGCGATAGAGATGGTCAGCCATCCCAAGATACAGTTCACTGCCGGCCTCCCTGTAATATGCCGACAGTTTGGATGTGATCATATCAGCGGATATCTCCATAAACAGATAGCCGCCTCTGTTGGACCGGAATCTGTAAGAGATCGGACGTATGAGAGGTATAACCTTCTTGCCGGTTTTGCTGCGAAGAAAGGGATCGTCGATCATTCCCTGAGAGAATTCGTAGTCATCAGCGGACAGCATTGAGGAAAAATAAGGAAGCTCAGGGATCTTATCGGACAGATTAACGGAAGTGGAGTAACTGGCCTGGCATGCCTGAAGATAATTATCATCGGTTGCGATCACAACCCGCGGCATATATCCGTTTGAAGCATTGTTCTGGTATTCCTCATACAAACGGTCATAAGTGGAAACACTCAGTAAAGTTCCGGGATCGGGGCTTGCCTTTATATACTCCGCAATATCAGCACTTCCCTGACAGAAACGCGCCATTCTGTATACATCCTGGATGTTTTCGTTTATTGAATCACCAAGCATTTTCAGATTGGTCTCGGTCGAACTGATGAGACTGCTCTGCATGTATCTGTTAAAAAAGAAATAACTGGCGGCAGCGATCACTACACACATTCCCAGTATGCTTGAAAGTGTGATGAACATGATCCGACGCTGGATTTTTCCGCTTTTAATTGAATTTCTCGTAAACATACGGACATTATACCATAATAAGTTTGCTTATTATCGACCAAAACAGCCTGTGAAAAAAATAGTGTATGAAATATAAAAAAAGTGTATTTTCATTTCAAATGTCATCATTAACTTCTATAATTTTTCCATGGAATAAGAATTATTTTCCATGTTTATCTTTTGACCGAACTGATATGTTATCTGTGTAGGAAACGACCTGCGGGATGATGCCTCAGGACGTGGCTTTCATAAAAGGAGGAAGTTAAATGAAAAAGAAAGTGATCAGTTTGATGATGAGTGCAGCGATGGCTGCAACCGTATTGGCAGGCTGCGGCGCACAGGCTGCTGCACCTGCACCTGCTGCAGAAGTTAAGGAAGAAGCACCTGCAGCTGAGGAAGCACCTGCTGCTGAAGAGGCACCCGCTGCCGAGGAAGCAACAGAAGATGCTGGAGAACCCGTTACTTTAAAGTGGGCGATCTGGGATGAGAGTACAACACAGTACTGGGGCGATATCAAGGCTGCTTATGAAGCCAAGAACCCCAATGTAACGATCGAAATGGTCGATCTCGGCTCACAGGATTATATGACCGTTCTTGCAACGGAATTATCGGGATCAGGAAGTGACTTTGATGTTGTAACCATCAAGGATGTGCCTGGTTACGCAACACTTGTTCAGAAGAATGCCATAATACCTCTTGATGATTATATTTCAAAGGACGGTATCGATCTTAAGAAATATGCCGGCGCTACGGATCAGGTTGTAGTAGACGGAAAACTCTACGAACTGCCTTTCAGAAACGATTTCTGGGTACTGTTCTACAACAAGGATGTATTTGATGCAGCCGGAGTTGATTATCCTACCAATGACATGACATGGGATGAGTATGATGCTCTTGCAAGAAAAGTAACGGATACAAGCTTTGGTTCACAGGTATATGGTGCGCATTATCATACATGGAGATCCACGGTACAGCTTTGTGCGGTTCTTGATGGAAAACACACCATTCTTGACGGTAACTATGATTTCATGAAACCTTACTATGAGATGGTCCTTAATGAGGAGAAGGACGGAGTCTGCAGAAAGTATACGGATCTGAAGACGGAAGGTCTGCATTATTCGGCAGCTTTCTCAGGCGGAGATGTTGCAATGCTCAACATGGGTTCCTGGTTCATCGCAACAATGATGACGAACCTTGCATCAGGCGAGTATGATTCTTCACTCTGCGGTAACTGGGGCATAGTAAAATATCCTCACGCAGAAGGTGTTGAACCCGGTTCTACGCTCGGTACCATTACAGGTCTTTCTGTTACAACAGCATGTGACACACCGGATGCAGCATGGGATTTCGTTAAGTGGGTAAGCGGTGAGGAAGGCGCAGCAGTTATGGCTTCTTCAGGTAACTTCCCTGCCATCATGACTGATGAAGTTAAGACAGCCATCACAAATCTTGAAGGATTCCCGACAGATGATGCTTCCAAGGAAGCTCTGAATGTTTCGAACCTTTATCTTGAGGTTCCTTACGGTGAAAATGTTTCCGAGATCAATTCGATCCTCGACAGCTATCACGGATCGATAATGACCGGAGAGATGAGCATAGACGACGGAATAGCTGCAATGAATAAGGAAATATCCGCACTGAAATAAGCCGGATAATTGACGGTATACAAAAGGTGGGGATGTAATCCCCACCTTTTTACCGAAATAAAAGGCAAACAGACCTGCCGGAGAGGTAAAAAGTGGGAAAAATGACCGGAACTTCGAATATCGGACAGATCGATGAACTGCAGAGGGCTCTTACGGAGACGATCGAGAGAGCCCGCGTTGAGCAGGATGATCGAGAGAAGAAAAAACTGATACTTAACATAGAAAAATACAACAGCAGGATCGATAAACTCAGGAGCGGGAGAATGATCAGCAGACAGACCAGACGCGATCTGATCGCTTATTCGTTCATCGCACCGAACTTCATCGGTTTCTGCGTGTTTACACTGATCCCTATCATTTTTGCGTTTGCACTTGCATTTATGAAATGGGACGGCTCCAATCCTGTGTCTTTTGAGGGAATAGATAATTTCAAAAGACTGTGGGGAGATACATTTTTTAAGGCAGCATTTAAGAATACGATAATCTATTGTATCGGAACAGTGCCTCTGACAATGATCGCATCTCTTGCACTTGCTATCATTTTGAATCAGAAAGTATTCGGAAGAGGGATATTCAGAACGCTCGCATTCTTTCCCTATGTTGCATCTTTGGTCGCGATCACCTCGGTCTGGAAGCTTTTGTTTCATCCGTCGAAGGGACCGGTCAACAATATTCTGTATACATTTTTCCATGTTCCCCAGGAAAACCTTCCGCAGTGGTTCTCCGGAGGGTTGTGTGTTCTGTCAATGATCCTTTTTTCCGTATGGAAATATATGGGTTATTACATGGTCATTTACCTTGCCGGACTGCAGGGTATTCCCGGCGAGCTTTATGAAGCGGCAGCGCTTGATGGCGCGGGAACATGGAATCAGTTTCGCTATATTACGTGGCCGCAGCTTAGTTCAACCACATTTTTCGTTGTCGTCATGCTGACGATCAACTGCTTTAAGATATACGACGTTGCAGTGATGCTTGCCGGAGGAGGCAGCGGAGAACTGACCGTTTCCGCAACGGTTCTTGTATACTATATTTATCAGAAGGCGTTTATCGACTGGGATCTCGGGTATTCAAGCGCAGTTGCCATGGTGCTGTTTGTAATGGTCCTGCTGGTTACTATCATCCAGTTCAGAGGACAGGCAAAGAAGGAGGCGTAAGAGTATGAGATCTGCACATAGAAAAGCTGTTCTTGGTAAGATACTGGTATATATCCTGCTGCTCGTCATAGCGATCATAATGATCACCCCGTTTTTGTGGATGTTTTCGGCAGCAATAAAAAGCGACCGTGAAGTGTTCAAGATGAATCCTTTCGTGTTCATTCCGAAGGTCCCGAAGTGGTCGAATTATCTTGACATCTGGACAAGGATACCGTTTGCAAAGTTTGTTGAGAATACCGTTTTCCTGACTGTTGTCGTAACGATCCTTCAGCTTTTAACATCCAGTTTCGCGGCATATTCGTTCGCAAAACTACGGTTCAGGTACAGAAACGGCCTGTTTCTGGCATATATTGCCACTATCGCAATGCCATGGCAGGTTTATATGGTGCCTCAGTTTATACTGATGCGGAGGATGGGTCTGAACGATAAACTGCTGGCCATAATCTGCCTGCAGGCATTTTCGGCCTTCGGCGTATTTCTTATGAAACAGTTCTACGAGAGCATTCCCGATGACCTGTGTGAAGCCGCGAGGATAGACGGCCTCTCCGAGTACCAGATATACAGTAAGATCATGCTGCCGCTGTCCAAGCCGGCACTGGCTACACTTATCATATTTACGTTTGTCAACACATGGAATGATTATCTCGGGCCGCTCATCTATCTGAAGTCACAGGAGAAGAAAACGATCCAGCTTGGACTGAAAATGTTCATATCACAGTATTCATCGGATTACGGTCTGATAATGGCTGGATCAATGCTGTCGCTGATCCCGGTGCTGATCGTATTCCTGTGTTTCCAGAATTACTTTGTGGAGGGTGTTGCAAACACCGGACTGAAAGGATAAATATGGCAACTCTATCATTAAAAGTACTTGATAAATCAGGAAATACCCTTGCAGTGGCAAGCGGTGAGGATTTTGTCGATCTGGTCTATGCAGCCGGATATTCGGAAGGGGATGTCATAGAACTGCAGTCTTCCGAAAAAAACATACATATCAATTGGATGGTTGATGACGCGCTTCAGGAAGCATTTGTATATGTTACCGACACGGTAAAGTATGATATACCGTTCGGTGAGGCAAGGATCAGTTATTCACCGAAGGTCTTTTCCGGAAACAGACATTACATGTATGCCAAAGTTGCACAGCCGGAGGAGGTATATACATACCGGAATCTTGCGTTAAATCCGGCGGACCAGCACAAGGATGTTCCCTGTTATCCTCATGCGAGTGCAAACGTGGAGACAAGGGGAGAGAGCGTTTTTGCCGCCAAAAACGCGATTGACGGAGTCAGGGCAAATCTGTCACACGGAGAATGGCCTTATGAGTCATGGGGTATAAACAGACGCGAAGATGCCTGTATGAAGCTTGAATTCGGAAGAAGGATATGCACCGACAGGATAGTGTTTTATACCCGCTCGGACTTTCCGCATGATAATTACTGGACGGAAGTTACGGTTGAGTTCTCAGACGGTACATCTGAGAAATTTCCGCTTAAAAAAACCGCACTTGCACAGGAGCACAGATTTGCAAAGAGGATGATCGATCAGCTGATACTCAAGGATCTGATAAAATCCGAAGAGCCTTCACCGTTCCCCGCTCTTACACAGATCGAGGTATACGGGACAGTGTGTGGTGATGATGATAAAGACTGAGCAGGAAAAAATGAACGGATATGAGGAGATCGGATCTGCCGATATAACGGCAGGTCTTGATTTTGCGCGTGATCAGATACTCAGGGTTCTGCCTGATTTTACGGAATCATTTCAGCCGGCATACAGCGTGAACAATTTCTACGAACCGTCTGAAAACACGGACTGGACGAACGGTTTTTGGACAGGTCAGATCTGGCTTGCATATGAGTATATTAAAAGAACTCATCCCGAATATACGGCTGATATCGACAGGTTATATCATGCAGGCACGGTTCAGGTGCAGAGCTTTCTTGAACGTATAAGAAAAAAGATCAGTGTGGATCATCATGATATGGGATTTCTCTATTCACCTTCATGCGTGGCGGCATACAAATTAACGGGCAATAACGATGCACGATCTGCAGCCGTACTTGCCGCCGATCAGCTTCTGACACGTTTTCAGCCCGTCGGTGGATTCCTGCAGGCATGGGGGCCGATGGACCAGAAGGAAAACTACCGGCTTATCATAGACTGTCTTTTAAATTTGCCACTTTTGTTCTGGGCATCGGACGAGACCGGAGATGACAGATACAAAGAGATCGCATTAAAGCATATACGCACCGCCGTCTCAAATGTCATATGTGAAGACGGGAGCACATGGCATACGTATTTTTTTGATCCCTTAACTGGAAAACCGGATCACGGGGAAACCTGCCAGGGATACAGGAACGGATCGGCATGGTCGCGAGGTCAGGCATGGGGGATCTATGGAATGGCGATCGCATACAGGTATACTGAGGATCCGGAATACATAAAACTGTTTTATCGTGTTACGGATTATTTCCTTGAGCATCTTCCGGATGATCTGATACCGTATTGGGATCTGGAATTTACTTCGTGGACCGTCAAACAGCTTGAGGATGATCCCCAGCCTCTTGATTCATCTTCCGCATCGATCGCGGCATGCGGTATGCTGGAAATGTCAAAGTACCTGCCCAAAGAGACGGCAACACTTTACATCGGATATGCGAAGAAAATAATGAAGGCCGTTTATGATACATGTGCCGTGCATGATCATACTGTATCAAACGGGCTTGTGCTGCACAGCACTTACTCAAATCATTCACCGTATAATACCTGTAATCACTACGGGGTTGATGAGTGTAATTCCTGGGGAGACTATTTTTACATGGAGGCGCTCACGCGTCTTGACTGCGATTGGGAGGTGTACTGGTAGATTGAAGGGTACCGAGTTTTTAAATCTTGACCGGTTAAACACTAAAGAAGATTTCAGGGATCTTCTCTTTGCAATACTGGGTCCTCTTGAAAAGCGATACAGCAGTACATGTACAGCTATTGACACCGACAGGGTTTATGCTCACTATGATGCGGCGGCGGCTGACATGGAGGCTTTTTCAAGACCTTTGTGGGGACTTGTCCCCGTGTGGGCTGATACTGGGGAAAATATGGAGGATAACGGCATATCTTCCGGGTTTGCGGATATATACCGCAGGGGACTTACCGAGGGAACGGATCCGAATTCTTCCGGATACTGGGGCGATTGCAAACCGTTTGACCAGCGTTTTGTTGAAATGGCGGCGATCGCGTACGGAATGCTGTTCGCGCCGCATGTTCTGTGGGACCCGCTTGGTGAACAGGCCAAAAAGGATCTGGCAGATTATCTTAACCGGATCAATGATATGGAACTCCCGGTATGTAACTGGATATTATTTGCGGTACTTGTAAACATCGCACTGAAAAAAAGAAATATGCCGTATCGCCGGGATATGGTTGACAGATATTTGGACGGACTGGAAACCTTTTATCTTGGAGAAGGTTGGTATTGTGACGGTGATTCCGGCCAGAAAGATTATTATGTTTCATTTGCCATACATTTTTACTGTCTTGTCTATTCTAAGGTCATGGATGGGGAGGACCCAGACAGGTGCATATTGTACAGGAAGCGTGCCATGGAGTTTTCGAAGCAGTTCATATACTGGTTTGATTCTGACGCAGATGCGATCCCGTTCGGCAGATCGCTTACGTATCGTTTTTCTCAGGCGGCGTTTTTCTCGGCATGTCTTATGGCCGGTCTGGAGCCGTTTCCCATGCCTGTTATGAAGGCGCTTATAACAAAGCATTTAAGGAGCTGGCTTGCCAGAGACATTTTTGATCAAAACAGAATGCTTACCATCGGGTACGGTTACGCCAATCTGAATATGAGTGAGCGTTATAACGCGCAGGGCTCCCCATACTGGGCAATGAAGATATTCGCTTTCTTGATGCTTCCCGAAGATCATCCGTTCTTTAAGGCTACTGCCGCAGCTGATAAGGAACTTATGTGGAAAAAACATGTATGCTCAATGAAGTATGCTGATATGCTCGTATATCACTATGGCGATCATACCACTGCTTTTGTGCCCGGAGTATACAGTCCGAACGGCCACGGACATATCGTCGAGAAGTATTCCAAATTTGCATATGATTCCAAATTCGGGATCAGCATCAGCCGCTCACAGTATGAATTGTGTGAATGTGCGCCGGACTGTATGCTTGCGTTTCTGATAGGCGGATATGTATATGTAAGAAGGATCTGTGAGGATCATACGATAACGGAATCATCTGTTATTTCCGTATGGAGCCCGTATCCGGGAATCAGGGTAAAAACGACAGTCACACCGGATGAGAACGGTCACGTTCGCCTGCATGAGATCGACAGTACGATCGACTGTACTGCAATTGACAGTGGTTTTGCCGTAAGGCGGGACGATACGGCAGATGTTGAAATGAAAGTAAATGACGATAAAAACACAAGCAGTGTCATTAATAAGTATTGCGGATGCATCGTGACAGGGAATATTATTGAGGGTAATACCGGTGATGTTTGTGCCTGTTCTTACACGGCTGATCCCAATACCCATCTTCTGTATCCGAAAACAATGATCCCGGCTGTGCGGTACCTGATCAAAAAGGGCAGGAGTGTTTTGAAAACGGATGTAATCAGCAAATGGAACCATATTAAGACAAATTCAAAGGAGGAATGAAGAATATGGAAGTAAGAACGGCAGCATCGCCAAAGGACGTAAAGTATTATGATACCCAAAGGCTGAGGGAGGAATTCCTGATACCTGAGGTGTTTAAAAAGGATGAGATCACATTTGTGTACAGCCACGTGGACAGGATCATCACAGGCGGTGCCATGCCCGTGAATTGTGAACTGAAGCTAAATGCGGCTGATGAACTCAGAGCGGAATATTTCCTTGAAAGACGTGAGATGGGTGTGATCAATATCGGCGGAAACGGCAGCATAAAGGCAGACGGAAAAGTTTATCCCGTAGCACACAGAGAAGCCATGTATCTCGGCATGGGTACAAAAGAGATATCTTTTATGAGCGATGATGGATCGAATCCGGCCAAGTTTTATATCAATTCAACTCCGGCACACAGATCATGTCCGACTGTTGTGATCAGGCAGGAAGGAACACCGGAGGAAGGTGTTGTTATAGTTAAAGATGAGAACAAAGTCCACCTCGGATCATTGGAAGAATCCAACGTAAGAACGATATGTAAGTATATACTCCCGGGGCAGGTGGAAAGCTGTCAGCTTGTAATGGGAATGACACATCTTGAACCCGGAAGCGTATGGAATTCCATGCCGTGTCACACACATGACCGAAGGATGGAGGTATATCTGTATTTTGAAGTTCCCAAGGACGGTTTTGTAATGCATTACATGGGAGAACCTGATGAAACAAGACATATCGTCATGAGAAACGAGCAGGCTGTGATCTCTCCCAGCTGGTCGATACATTGCGGATGCGGATCGTCAAATTATACGTTTATATGGGGAATGGCGGGAGAAAACCAGGTATTCTCCGACATGGATGATGTTACAACCGATATGTTAAGATAACGGTCCTAATATTCTGAAGGAGGAAATAAACATGGGTATATTGAACAGTTTTTCACTTGAAGGAAAAGTTGCATGGGTCACCGGAGCATCCTACGGGATCGGTTTTGCGATAGCAACCGCTTATGCCCAGGCGGGAGCCACAATAGTATTCAACGATATAAACAGGGAACTCGTTGATAAGGGACTTGCGGCATATAAGGAGAAAAATATAAAAGCATACGGCTATGTATGTGATGTTACGGATGAAGAGGCCGTAGGTGCGCTGACAAAGCAGATAGAAGAGGAAGTCGGCAGGATCAACATTCTCGTTAACAATGCCGGTATAATAAAGCGTATCCCAATGTGCGAAATGAGTGCGGACCAGTTCAGACAGGTGATCGATGTGGATCTGAACGCACCTTTTATCGTATCAAAAGCGGTAATCCCTTCTATGATAGAGATGGGCGGAGGAAAGATTATCAATATCTGCTCCATGATGTCGGAATTGGGAAGGGAAACGGTATCCGCATATGCGGCTGCAAAGGGAGGCCTGAAGATGCTTACGAGAAACATCGCATCCGAATATGGCAAATACAATATACAGTGTAACGGTATCGGACCCGGCTATATCGCGACTCCTCAGACCGCGCCGCTTAGGGAAAAACAGCCTGACGGAAGCAGACATCCGTTTGATTCGTTCATCATAAGCAAGACACCGGCTGAACGTTGGGGAAGTACGGACGATCTGATGGGGCCGGCTGTATTTCTTGCATCGGCTGCATCTGATTTTGTAAATGGTCATGTTTTGTACGTTGACGGTGGTATACTTGCATATATCGGAAAACAGCCCGGTTAAAAAACAAACAGATGATTCATAAGGAGAATAAAATGGACAGGATCGTAACTTTCGGTGAGATAATGCTGCGGCTGGCGCCAAACGGCTATTACAGATTTTTTCAGGATGACCAGCTTCAGGCCACTTTCGGAGGAGGAGAAGCAAATGTGGCGGTCTGCCTGGCGAATTTCGGGATGGATGCCGCTTTCGTGACCAAGCTTCCGGAAAATCCGATAGGACAGGCTGCCGTCAATTCGCTCAGATATTTCGGTGTTGATACCGGCTTTATCTCAAGAGGAGGCGACAGAATAGGTATATACTTCCTTGAGAAGGGGGCATCGCAGAGAGGAAGCGTTTGTGTATATGACAGGGCACATTCCGCGATCGCTGAAGCCTCACCGTCCGATTTTGACTGGGATAAGATATTTGACGGCGCAGGGTGGTTTCACTTTACCGGGATCACTCCGGCGCTCGGGGGTGATCTTCCGAAAATATGCCTTGAGGCATGCAAAGCGGCAAAGGAGCGCGGCGTGAAGATAAGCTGCGATCTTAACTACAGGGCAAAACTGTGGACAAGAGATCAGGCCCGGGAAGCAATGACGGATCTGTGTGAATATGTGGATGTGTGCATCTGTAACGAGGAGGATGCAAAGGATGTGTTCGGAATAGAAGCCGAGGGAAGCGATATTACCGGGGGCGTGCTGAATACGGACGGATACAGGTCGGTAGCAAAGCAGCTTGCGGATAGGTTCGGATTTGAGAAGGTTGCCATAACGCTTCGATCATCGATATCCGCAAATGACAATGACTGGCAGGGGATGCTGTATGACGGCAGCGACTGCTTATTCTCCAAAAAGTATCATCTTCATATCGTTGACAGAGTCGGCGGAGGAGACAGTTTCGGCGCCGGACTCATATATTCGCTTGTAAACGGTTATTTGCCGCAGGATACGATCGAATTCGCAGTGGCTGCATCAGCTCTTAAACATTCGATAGAAGGAGATCTTAACAGGGTTACGGTTTCCGAGGTCAAAAAGCTTGCAGGCGGCGACGGATCGGGAAGGGTTCAAAGATGATATGCCGCATCATCAGGAGGTGTTAGACATTGAACGAGATTCTTACGAAAATACATGACATAGGCATCATTCCGGTTATTGCGATCGATGATGCCTCCAAGGCAGTTCCTCTTGCCGAGGCACTTGTTCGCGGAGGACTTCCGGCTGCCGAGGTGACATTCAGGACGGAGGCTGCGGAGGAAGCGATCAGGGAGATAGTTTCAAAGGTGCCTCAGATGCTTGTGGGCGCAGGAACCGTTCTGACGAAGGAGCAGGCTGACAGGGCGATAGCAGCAGGTGCCCGGTTTATCGTAAGTCCCGGATTCAATCCGGAAATAACAGGCTATGTTATCGATAAGGGTGTGTGCATGCTTCCCGGTACGGCAACGGCGGGAGAGATGGAGCAGGCAATGATGCTCGGCCTCGAAGCGGTCAAGTTTTTCCCGGCCGAACAGAACGGAGGAGTTGAAAAACTCAAGGCTCTTGCGGGACCGTACAGGGGGCTTTACTGGATGCCGACCGGCGGTGTTAATACCGGTAATCTTTATGACTATTTGAGTTTTCCACAGGTTCTCGCATGCGGCGGAACATGGATGGTCAAAAAGGATCTCATAGAAAACGAAAAGTGGGATGAGATCACTTCGATATGCAAAGATGCGGTAAAGACGATGCTCGGTTTTGAGATCCGCCATATAGGCATAAACATAGAAGATGAAGAAGAGGCCGTACAAAGTGCCCGCACGTTATGCGCTTTGTTTGATCTTGAGTACAGGCCGGGGGATGCCTCTATATTTGCAGGTACCGGATTTGAGATCATGAAAAGAGTGCAAAAGGGAGAGTACGGTCATATTGCCGTAGCGGTATCCGATGTGGACAGAGCGATATATCATCTTGCAAGACGAGGAGCATTGTTTGACGAAGATACAAGAAAGAGCGACGGGAAGGGAACAAAGTTTATCTATTTAAGCGGCGAGATCGGAGGATTTGCGATCCACCTGGTCAGAAAGTAACATATTGCATTTACAGGCCCGGGAATGCCCCGGGCTTTCTGTTTGAATAAGGGTAGCCGGTATTAAGGTTGTTATTATTCCTGTAAAGGAATACAATAATCATGACGGTATTTTTGTTACAGAAGAAGAATACAGTGAATTTGTACGAACAGAGATTGTTGTAAATGCCGCAGCACATCGTGATTAAGGCATCAAAGGCACTGATATCCAGATCAAGATGTTTGATGATCGATTGGAAGTGGACAGTCCCGGTACATTTGCCGGTATGGTCAAAAAAGAGAATATTCGTTATACGCATTTTTCAAGAAACCCGAAGATCGCGGCTTTTCTTAAGGACTATGGCTATGTTAAGGAATATGGCGAGGGTGTAGATCGTATGTGCAGAGAGCTGGAAGCTATCGGTCTGCCCGATCCGGTATTCAATAACAATACCTTCATACTTAAAACGACGGTTATGAGCGCAGATCGAGATCAGAGGATTGCCGGAAATGCGAGGATTGAAACGTCGATTCCGTGGATTGATGCAAAAAATGCGTGGATTGAACATATCAAGAGATTGCGTGCTAAAGGGATGATGACGGCCATCACATCCTCCGCCATAATTTCAGTACTGGAGGATCTTCGGGAAAACCAGGTGATTGGCACACAGTATGTAAAGAAGATCCTTGATTGTAAGGAAACTAAAGCACTTCGAATTATTACAGAAATGAAAAAGGCTGGCATTATCGTTGCGGTTACCGGTCAGGGCAAAGGCAGATATATTCTTAGTATTTAGCAGGATATATAAATCTGAGAGGAGCAAGTTTGAATATGAATA
>DGUG01000125.1 GCA_002394535.1 Lachnospiraceae bacterium UBA4316 | reverse complement strand
AGGTAAACGCAAAGAGCGTTACAACCCTTGTCATTAATGTCCTTAAGAGCGTTCTGCATATCGATCTCGCTCTCAATGATAGTAACGGGACACTCATAGATGTCAGCTGCATCATATTTTGCTGCATATGCATCTACAAGAGCTTTTCTTCTTCTGATAGTGAGCTCGGCCGGGAAACAGTCACGGGAAACGCCCACGATACCGATTTTCATTTTGGGTGTGTTATTCATTTGTAATCCTCCTGACTTTTTTTGATAGCCACACCATTAAAAGCTCGCTTCGCTCGGGTGTGGCCTGCGTGCTGCATAGTTTTCATAGAAAACTTTACACCACCATTTCTGAACATATCATGTTCGAGTATGGGTTCATCTAAGAAATTGATACCCTCTGAAATATAATTGTATTGCAATTCCAGCCGATTGTAAAATGAAAAATCATCCTCAATCGGTTAAGATTTTTCCTATTGCGGTTCAGATGTCTCCGGCTATATCGATATTGACCCCGGTAAGCCCGACATATGCACCATCCTTTGCTTCGGATGCTTCCGCATGGGCAAGAAGCCATTTGTTGCAAGCCGTCATCCACTTATCTTCTTCGCATTTTGCCGATAGAGCCGGAACCGGTCCGTTCGTTCCCTTGGGAAGAACAACAATAACTTTGAATCCGTCTCCTGCCTTGGCGCTGCAAGGCGCATAGTGAAGCGTTGTTGCATATACCTCCACGGCTACTCCGGCAGGTACGAGGAATGCCTTGACTTTGGAAGTATCAAGCTTACCGTTTTCAATCTCATCCTCTTTGGCAAGCAGCAGGATAAAATCCTTCGTTCCGATATTGATCTCGCTGTCACGATGATATTCAAGACAGTTAAGCTTTGTGTTGTGGCCGTTGCAATATCCTATCTGAATGGGCATTCCGCCATATACATTGTTCTGTAATACTCCGAATGCATCCGTATACTCAAGTTCCGCAACGCTTCCCACATATTCTACTCCGTCGGGAAGTGGTGTCTTATCCTCAAGGGCTTTGAGCAGTCCCTTAAAATCATAACCGTTAAGTACTTTGCCGTATGCGACAAATTCCGGATCCGTAACCTTTTTAATCTCCATATCAATCTTCTCCTTTTCCTGGTTTATCTCTTTAGAACAGGCATTTAACTGTCGGATACAGTTTCTTGAACTGCTGGTACTTCGCCTCATATTTCTCCGTAAGGTCTTTGTCCGGTTCAATGGTGTCTATGACCTTAACAAGCTGCTCTGTAGCATCATGAACCGATGCAAACTCTCCGCACCCTACAGCAGCAAGTATGGCACCGCCGTATCCGGGTCCTTCTTCCGACTCTATAACCTGAACTTCTATTCCTAGCACGTTTGCGATTATCTTCTTCCAAAGAGGACTCTTTGCTCCTCCGCCGCAGATCTTGGTCTTCCTGATCTGGATTCCGAGGGACTTGGCAACTTCAAACGAATCTCTTATTCCGAATGCAACACCTTCAAGTATGGCCTGCGTCATATCTTCTCTTGTCGTATCCATACTCATGCCTATGAACATTGCCCTTGCGTCGGGGTTGTTATGAGGGCTTCTCTCTCCCATAAGATATGGAAGAAAGAATACGTTGTTTTCTCCGAGTTTGGTAATATTCTTCTGTTCAGCGCCGTAATCGGTCGTATTCAGAATATCCTCCATCCACCACTTGTTACAGCTTGCAGCCGAAAGCATACATCCCATAAGGTGGTAGTTTCCGTCCGCATGTGCAAAAGCATGAAGAGCATTATTGTCGTCCACGCAGAATTCTTTGCTGGAGATAAAGATCGTTCCGCTTGTTCCGAGGGAGATATTACATCTGCCGTTACCGACCGTTCCGGTTCCTATTGCCGCGGCAGCATTGTCTCCTGCACCTGCTATTACCTTGACAGTCTCGGGGAATCCGAGCTCCTTGGCAACATCAGCCTTAATATTTCCTACAACTTCGTAACTCTCGAATATCTGTGCAAGCTGGTCTTCTCTTACATGGCATATTTCCATCATTTCCTTGGACCAGCACTTATTCTTCACATCAAATAGGAGCATACCCGATGCATCCGACACATCGGTACAGTGAACCCCTGAGAGCTTGTAAGCTATATAGTCTTTGGGAAGCATGATCTTGTCGATCCTTGCAAACAGATCAGGCTCGTGCTCTTTCATCCAGAGTATCTTAGGTGCTGTGAATCCCGCAAAAGCTATATTTGCCGTATACTGTGAAAGCTTATCCTTGCCTATCACATTGTTAAGATATTCCGTTTCTTTTGTAGTACGCCCGTCATTCCAGAGAATTGCCGGTCTGATTACGTTATCGTCCTTATCAAGAACAACCAGGCCGTGCATCTGTCCACCGAAACTGATTCCCGCGATTTTATCCCTGTCGGCATATGCCGTAAGTTCCTTAAGTCCTGCTACTGTCTGTTCCCACCAGTCCTCGGGCTTCTGCTGGGACCATCCGGGATACGGAAACTCCAGCGGATATTCCTTTGATACGATCTTCTCGATTCCGCCCTTTTCGTTCATAAGCAGCAGCTTAACGGCGGACGTTCCCAAATCTACGCCTATATAAAGCATTTTGTAACCCTCCTGTGCTTGTTATTTATACGGATCGATGGTAACTATCGTTCCGTCATCATTATACATGAGTTCGGTATATTTTACACACCTTCTGTGATTAATTCCGTCAGACATTTCACAGTCGTGATAGAATATGTACCATTTACCGTGATACTCTATGATCGAATGATGCGTTGTCCATCCGAGGACCGGCTCCATTATCCTTCCTCTGTAAGTAAACGGTCCAAACGGGGAATCACTTGTCGCATATACGATATAGTGCGTAGTTCCCGTCGAATATGAGAGATAATACTTCCCATTATACTTATGCATCCACGGACCTTCGAAGTATCTTCTGTCCTCATCCTTGGCCTTAAGCGGATTGCCGTCCTCATCAAGAATCTTTAGCATTACGGGTTTTTCGGCAAATGATTTCATATCCTGACTCATTACCGCACACATAGGTCCAAGGGCATCCGCTTCCGGATCGGGATCCGGTGAAAAAGGAGCATCGGGGTCAAATTTTCCGCTTTTCCATTTTTCAAGTTGTCCTCCCCACAGACCGCCGTAATATACTATTACCTTACCGTCATCATCGACAAGAACAGCCGGATCAATGCTATAGCTTCCTTCTATATAGTTCTCCTCAGGATCAAAAGGTCCTGTCGGGGATTCGGACGAGGCTACTCCGAGTCTGAAATTCCCTTCCTTATCTCTTGCCGGAAATATAAGATAGTACCTGCCGTTAACATATGCTGCATCGGGAGCCCATAATTGCGTGCTTACCCACGGAACATCCGAATCGGACAAAGCCAATCCGTTATCTACACATTCGCTCTCCAGACTGTCCATTGACAGGACATGATAGTCCCTCATTTGGTATTCGTCGCCGTTATCGTTATCTTCTCCTCCGTGAGGTATATCATGCGAAGGATAGACATAAATCTTGTCATTAAACACATGGGCCGAGGGATCGGCGGTAAACATATGTCTGACAAGAGGCTTCCTTTGTTCGCTCATATCATCATCCTTTCACCGCACCTGCGGTAAGACCTTCAACTATCTGGTTTGCAAACGCTACATAAGCAATTATCGTAGGAATGATAGCAATCATGATAGCCGCAAACATCTGACAGTAGTTTGTATGATAAGGACCAACGAATTTTGTAAGCGAAACAGGAAGTGTCTTCTTGGCTTCTTTGGAAATAAATACCATTGCTACAAGCAGTTCGTTCCAGTTAGATACAAACGACATAAGCCCGGTTACCATGAATCCGGTCTTGGCAAGAGGAATTGCTACCGTGCTGAACATCTTGTATACAGAACATCCGTCGATACATGCCGCCTCAAACAGCTCATTTGGTATTCCCTCAAAGAACCCGACCATTATATAAATGGTTATCGGGAGCGAGAATGTAATATAAGGAATGATTATACCCATAAGAGTATTGCTCATGCCCCAGCCCGAAAACTGAACAAACAGCGGAATCAGTATTGTATGAATGGGGATCATCATACCGATCAGGAAATAATACATAGCAAGCTTGGACAGCTTCCAGCGGAGTTTCGCAATTGCAAATGCAGCCATTGAACCAAAAATCATTGAGATCACAAGTGTTGATCCGCAGACGATGAGCGAATTGAGCATCGCGGTTCCAAGGTGTCCTTTTGTCCATGCAAATTCATAGTTGCTCCATTCAAGCTTTGCAGGCATAGCCCACGGAGAAAGCATCAGAGTGCTGTCATTTTTAAGAGACGTAATAAGTACCCACAGAAGAGGTACGATATATATGATGGCGAGCAGTATAAGGAACACGTATATAAGTGTCGATACGATTTTCGCCTGTTTTTTCTCTTTACTTATAGTCATTGTATTAGCCATTTTCTTCTCCTCCTTACATATCATAGCTCTC
>DGUG01000110.1 GCA_002394535.1 Lachnospiraceae bacterium UBA4316 | reverse complement strand
CAAAGAAAAAGCAATGAAGATATTTAACGAAAGATTCAATTGCTCACAGGCAGTTCTTGGAGCATACGCGGATGATTATGGGCTGACGGTAGACCAGGCTATGAAAGTGGCTGCATGTTTCAGCGGGGGCGTGAGAAAAGGTGAAGTGTGTGGTGCTGTATCCGGGGCAATCATGGTGATTGGGTTGAAATACGGAGAAGGACCCGACTATAAAGCAACTGCTTACCCCAAGGCTGCTGAGTTTATGGACAGATTCCAGGAAAAGAATGCTTCTTACGTCTGTAGGGATATACTTGGCTGTGACATATCCTCCGAAGAGGGGATGCTCTATGCCCGGGAGAATGGTCTTTTTAAGGATATTTGTCCGAGAATGGTAGAATCCGCGGTTGATATTCTCGAAGAGATGGAAATATAAGCAAAAGATATGTACTACGGGTATAATCAAATGAAAATCATTGTTCTTATGGATTCATTCAAAGGAAGCCTATCCTCGTTGGAGGCAGGAGAGGCAGTAAAAGCCGGCATTACAGAATCCGGTACAGAAGCTGATGTGTCTGTATATCCTTTTGCAGATGGTGGTGAAGGAACACTTGATGCATTTCTTGCCGCAGACAAAGGCAGCAAAAGAATTACTGTACCTGTGTCGGACCCGCTTGGAAGGATGATCATGGCAAGCTACGGCATATTGTCGGATGATACTGTGGTTATCGAAATGGCACAGGCCGCAGGGCTTTACCTTTTATCGGACGATGAAAAGAACCCGATGCACACAACGACAAGGGGTGTGGGACAGCTCATAAGAGATGCCATAGACAGGGGAAATCGTAAGTTCATCATAGGAATAGGCGGCAGTGCAACAAATGACTGCGGAGCCGGGATGATGAAGGAACTCGGACTTAAGATATACGACAAGGCTCAAAAGGAAACAGATGACGGAGCAAAAGGTTTATCACAGGCAGCTTTGATAGATACAACGTCCATTCTTCCCGAACTTAGTAAATGCGAGGTGCTTATAGCCTGTGATGTTGATAATCCCCTGTGCGGTCCAAACGGAGCAAGCTGTGTATTTGCCCCTCAAAAAGGGGCAAAGCCGGAGGATATCCCGAAGATGGATAAGTGGATGGCAAGCTTTTCTGACATCGTGAAGGCTCATTTCCCAAATGCAGATAAAGATGCCCCGGGAGCCGGTGCTGCAGGGGGCATGGGATTTTCACTCATGACATTTCTTGGGGCAAGGATGCAGCCGGGGGCAGAGGTCCTTCTTGAGAGAACAGATATTGAAAAAGAGATAGCGGCAGCTGACCTTGTGATAACAGGTGAGGGCAGGATAGACGGACAGACTGCCATGGGAAAAGCACCGGCAAGGATTGCGCAAATGGCAAAGAGGTATGACAAAAAGGTGATAGCTATAGGCGGATGTCTCGGAGACGGGTATGAAAAATGCCTCGGAATAGGTATTGATGCGGTCTATCCTGTAACGCCCAAAGAAATGGATATAAAGGAAGCTATGAAAAAGGAAGTTGCTATTACAAACATTAAGCGCCATGTCTGTGGGATAATGAAAAAGGGCTGAAAGCTTAGAAATAGGAAGGAGAGAAATCAAATGAAGAAAAGGATAAGTTTGTTGATATTTGCCATGGCTTTTGTGCTTTCGGCATGCGGCGGAAATGTTAATGTTAATGTGAATGTTAATGTTCCCGAGGATAGTGCTAAAGAGGCAGATAAGGATGAAGTCCCGAAACCGGTCTATAAGGTTGTTTCCAAGTACTTCTCCGCAATGTATGAAGGTAAGGAAAAAGAGGACGGGGAAGGCAATCCGCTTGAAGGAAAAGAGGTTTTTGACGGACTTGCACAGGCCATAATGGTTGCAGAAGAGAGTAAGGATTCATATCCCGAACTCTATAAAACACTAAATGAAGATTCGATCGCATCACTTAATGCAGCATCTTCGGATGCAGACGGAGTGATCGCTCAGGCACAGGAATATGCCGCAAATTCCAAAAAGGATAACCGTCCGTTCTTTGGGCCGTACAGCGATTATTCAAGAGTATCAGTATGCCGTGCCGATTCAAAGGTCTTAAGTTATTGTATGGATTATTCCGGCTTTACGGGCGGAGCGCACGGAATGTTCGGCAGGAGCGGATATACATATGACGTTAACACAGGGAAAAAACTGTCAATTACTGATGTGGTCAAGCTTACGGAGGATGACCTTATACCTGTTTTGAAGGAAAAACTGCTGGCTTTAAATGATGAGGATGTATACGATGATCTGGATGAGAATCTGAAAAACTATAAGTTGGACACGGAGACGGTGTACGAAGATGAGGCCGGTGGGCTTTCATTTGGATATAAGTGGTATCTTGATAATGACGGCATGCATTTTTACTTCGGACCTTACGAGATAGCCCCTTATGCTGCCGGAGACTTCGATGTCGTGATAGCATATGATGAATTGCCCGGAGATGTAAATGAAGAGTATCTCCCCGATGAGAATGCAGGCTATATCGTAAACTGTGATATCCCTATGACCGGAAGTAAGTGGGATGATAAGAGTGATACATCCCTTCATTTTGTCTACGAAGCAGATGAGGGCGAAGAAGACTATGATAACAGTTATGACTGTACAGCGCTTACCTTAAAAAAGGGAGATAAATCCGCAACAGCGGAAGAGGAGTACTTTACATACAATTATGACAAGAATTATGTGAAGCAGTACAAGGTAGTTACAAAAGAGGGGAAAGAATACATTTATGTATGCGCTCTTTCTTACAATGATTATACGGATGTGATGGTATTTGACATCAATGATGACGATATAAAGCTTGCAGGCGTATTTACCTGTCATCTCGTATACGATACCTCAGACCCGGATTATTACGGAGAATTCATCCCTACCGATCCGGAGAATATGTATTTCGGACAGGTGGGCAATCTGTTCGGAACATATACCTGCTACGGAAGATATGTTGTCGGAGACGATGGAATGCCCGAGCCTGCCGACAGTGTATATAAGATCAGCTGGGGATCAGAGGAAGCCAAGTCCATTAAGAGCGTCAAAGTAACGATGCTTGATGATGAGTTTAATGAACAGGGAGAAGAGACTGTTGAAGCAGGAGAGCATTTTCTTCCGATTCGGACGGACAACAGCAGCTTTGTTGACTGCAGACTTGATGACGGGAGGCTCGTAAGACTTAAAATTACCAAGACTGATTATCCCGTTCAGATAGATGGAGTAAATGTTGATGATCTGTTTGAAGGTCTTGTATATGCCGGATAACAAGATAATTCATGTTTGGATCAATGGATTAAGGGAGGATTTGCCTGGACAGACAGTAAGTGCAACAGGCTGATGATCACCTTACAGCGTATGGGCTGCTGCGTGTCTGTCCACGGCATGCAATGGATCTGAAAAGCACGTATCTTCTTGCTATGAACAGATGATAACCTATATATCCTGTCATGTATAATACTTATGCTCTATACACGGTTATAGGTTTGCCTTATGACTGAGTGGCTAAAATTGACGCTGAAGGTATTTTTTTATGATATCTTTAGGCTGTCAAGTGATTTTAAATTGTCACAAACCCGTAAATAATGTATAATCGTATATGTTTGTAATTTGAACGGGTCTGTTTTTATAGATCAGCTTACGGAGGGAACACATGGAGAAGGAATCGGGATGCTTTAAAGTCTGGACTGATGAGGGTGACCGCAGAATAGTATACTCGAGAGGTACAGGAGTTGCGCATGCTCATGAGATAGCGTGGCTCTATGAGACTATTGTCGAGCTTACGAAAGAATGGCATGATGACAAGGGTTTTGTGTACATGGCATTTATAGAGGATCTGCAGCAGGTAAGCCCCAAAGGAAGCATTCAGTATGTCGAGCTTCACAGAAACCTTGAAGCAAACGGATGCAAGTATATTGCATACATTGAAGGTAATTCCTACGAAGTTTCGGTCCAGTCATACAAGCACAAACAGATGAGTAACACACCCCGTACGGAAAATCGCTACTTCCCCACTAAATACGAGGGATATAAGTGGTTTGAGGAAATGGGATTCTAATTTAAAGGATCATTATGAGTACTAAGAAAAAATACAGCAAGCCTTTCGGAAATCTCAACTCGCTTAAGACCAGCTTTTTTGAGAATAATGACGGAATGCTCAAGATGGCAGACGGGATGGCGGATGTTCTCCTGATGCAGCCCAAGAGAACCAGGTGCAAGATATGCGGAACTTTGCTTGGGGAGCCGCTGTACAGAAGCCACAGGATCGGCTATATCGAATGCGAAAAGTGCGGTCACTTAAACAGCGAATGTGAAGATACGGATGATTTTGCAAGCGCTGTTTATGTTGAGGATGATTATTCGAAGAATTACAGCGCTGCAGACAAGGAAGGATATATAAGAAGAAGGGATATGATCTATATCCCGAAGGCGGAGTATCTTCGCGATTGTTTAAAGCATGACGGTATTAATGCGGAAGATGTGGATATACTCGACATAGGGGCCGGATGCGGCTATTTTGTGTCCGCAGCAAGAGAGTGCGGAATGCACGCGGTCGGGATCGACGTATCCGACAGAGAGGTTGAGTTCGGAAATGCCATGAATCCGGAAAAGTGGCTGACGCATGTAGGGCTTACGGATTCCATAGATTATATATCAAAATCATCGGCAAATGTTCTGTCTGCAATAGGCGTGCTTGAACATCTGGTACATCTTGACGAAAATCTCGAAGCCATAAAGAATAACGAAAATATCAAATATGTGTATGCATCGGTTCCGATGTTCTCGTTCTCAAGCTGCTTTGAAGCAGCATTCCCTAATGGCTACAACAGGCATACGGGCGGAACACATACACACCTGTTTACAAATGAGTCGATAGAGGTCATGGCCGACAGGATCGGCTTTGAGACAGCCTATGAGTGGCGGTTCGGTTCGGATATAAATGATCTGTACAGGTTCCTTACCGTATCGATGAGCAAAGCCGGGAATGAGCAATTGGCAAGTCTTTTCTCGGACAGATTTGTTCCGCTTATGGACGATTTGCAGGCTGTCCTTGATAAGAGTGAGTTCTCATCCGAGTTACACTTTATTCTTAAGAGGAAATAATAGTTACGGAGATTTAGTATGAATATTATTGAAAAACTGTTCGGCACTCACAGCGAAAGAGAAGTTAAGCTTGTACTGCCGCTGGTGGATAAAATTGAATCGCTCCGGCCGAAGATGATGGAACTTTCGGATTCACAGCTGAGGGCGCTTACGATAGAGTACAAGAAGCGTTATGCAAACGGAGAGAGCCTTGACGATCTTCTTCCCGAGGCATATGCAACGGTAAGAGAGGCGGCGAGACGTGTTCTTAATATGGAACATTACCGCGTACAGCTTATCGGCGGTATCATCCTTCATCAGGGACGTATCGCGGAGATGAAGACAGGTGAAGGTAAGACCCTGGTTGCAACCCTTCCCGCGTACCTTAATGCTCTTACGGGACGCGGAGTTCATGTGGTAACGGTTAATGACTATCTTGCCAACCGTGATGCGGAATGGATGGGACAGGTTCATGAATTCTTGGGGCTTACCGTTGGCGTTGTTCTTAACCAGATGAAACCGGAAGAGCGCCGTGCCGCATATAACTGCGATATCACATATGTTACGAACAATGAGCTGGGATTCGACTACCTGCGTGACAACATGGTCATATACAAGGAACAGCTTGTCCTTCGTGATCTTGCATTCGCGATCATCGATGAGGTGGACTCGGTTCTTATCGATGAAGCCCGTACCCCTCTTATCATTTCCGGACAGAGCGGAAAATCAACCAAGCTTTACGAAGTGTGTGATGTGCTTGCCCGCCAGTTAAAACGCGGTGAGGACATGGAAGACCTGTCCAAGATGGATGCCATCATGGGTATCGAAAGAGAAGAGACGGGTGATTTTATCGTTAATGAAAAGGATAAGTTCGTAACACTTACGGCTCAGGGTGTAGCCAAGGTAGAAAAATTCTTCCAGATCGACAACCTTGCCGATTCTGAGAATGTTGAGATACAGAACAACGTAATACTTGCACTTCGTGCGCATAACCTTATGTTCCGTGACCAGGACTATGTTGTTAAGGATGACCAGGTTCTTATCGTTGATGAGTTTACGGGTCGTATAATGCCCGGAAGACGGTATTCCGACGGACTTCATCAGGCAATAGAGGCCAAGGAACATGTTAAGGTTAAGCGCGAGAGCAAGACGCTTGCTACGATAACATTCCAGAACTTCTTTAACAAGTTCGAGAAGAAGTGCGGTATGACCGGTACGGCACTTACCGAGGAAAAGGAATTCCGTGACATTTACGGTATGGATGTTATTGAGATACCTACCAACAAGCCGGTTGCCAGAATCGATCTTCAGGATGCGGTATACAAGACAAGGCGGGAGAAGCTTTTTGCCATATGCAATGAGATAGAAGAAGCCCACAAGACCGGGCAGCCGATTCTTGTAGGTACAATAACCATCGAGGCATCGGAGGAGCTTTCAAAACTCCTTACCAAGAGAGGCATCGAACACAAGGTGTTAAATGCCAAGTTCCATGAACTTGAAGCCGCCATAGTAGCGGAAGCAGGTGTGCACGGTGCGGTTACTATCGCAACAAACATGGCAGGACGTGGTACCGATATTAAGCTTGACGACGAGTCAAGGGCAGCGGGCGGACTTAAGATTATAGGTACCGAACGTCATGAATCAAGACGTATCGATAACCAGCTACGTGGACGTTCCGGACGTCAGGGAGATCCCGGAGAATCAAGATTCTTTATTTCCCTCGAAGACGATCTGATGAGACTGTTCGGTTCCGACAGGCTCATGAACATATTTAACACACTCGGTGTTCCCGAAAATGAACAGATAGAGCACTCGATGCTGACAAGTGCCATCGAGAAGGCGCAAAAGAGAATAGAAGCCAACAACTTCGGAATCAGAAAGAACCTGCTCGAATACGATCAGGTTATGAATGAGCAAAGAGAGATTATATATGCCGAGCGCCGCCGTGTGCTTGACGGTGAGAGCATGCGCGACGTTGTATTCAGAATGGCTACGGAGTTTGTGGAGAACACAGTCGAGATGTGTATCGGAGATGTGGCAAATCCCGAAGACTGGGATCTTGCGGAGCTTAACCAGCATCTGCTTGCAACTGTTCCGGTTCAGGAGCTCAAGACTCCGGATATCAGGGATATGAAGAAAGAAGAGCTTATCCATAAGCTCAAGGAAGAAGTTGTCAAGATTTATGAGGCCAAGGAAGCCGAATTCCCCAGCCCCGAGCAGATAAGAGAGATAGAGCGTGTCATACTTCTGAAAGTAATAGACAGAAAGTGGATGGATCACATCGACGACATGGATCAGCTCCGTCAGGGTATCGGCCTTCAGGCGTACGGTCAGAGAGATCCGCTTGTTGAGTACAAGATGATGGGATATGATATGTTCAATGCGATGACCGACGCCATAAGTGAGGAAACAGTCAGAGTACTGTTCCATATCCGTGTCGAGCAGAAGGTTGAACGTGAGGAAGTTGC
The DNA here is from genome assembly GCA_002394535.1 of Lachnospiraceae bacterium UBA4316. GTDB lineage: Bacteria > Bacillota > Clostridia > Lachnospirales > Lachnospiraceae > UBA2868. The sequence goes on along the minus strand of DGUG01000110.1, from coordinate 6,334 downwards.
CAAGATCACGGGAACAAACAAGGATGACTCCGGTCCGAAGAAGAGCGTAAAGCGGGAGTCGGACAAGGTTTATCCCAATGATCTGTGTCCATGCGGTTCGGGCAAGAAATATAAGAACTGTTGTATGAGACGAAAGTAAACTATTGATGGTGACATGGTAGAATTAGACGGTATAAAAACAGAATTAGGAAACCTTGCCGGGCCTCTTGCCGAGCTTGAGGCAAGCCTTGGGATAAACGATAAGGAGCAGCGCATAGAAGAGTTGCGCCGCCTTATGGAGGAGCCGAACTTCTGGGACGATAATGAACGAGCCCAGAAACTTTCCAAGGAACTAAAGGATCTTGAGGATACGGTTAATACAATTCGGGAACTCAAGACCCAGCATTCCGATATCGGTGAGCTTATTTCCATGGCCTACGAAGAGAATGACGAGGCAATGATTCCCGATATCAAGGCTGAATTCGAGGAGTTTTCCCAAAAGCTTGATAATCTGCGTATCAGCACGCTCCTGTCAGGAGAGTATGACTCCAACAATGCGATTTTGCGCCTTAATGCGGGAGCCGGAGGCACGGAGAGCTGTGACTGGGCAGGAATGCTGTTTCGAATGTATACAAGATATGCCGAGAAGAAGGGATTTTCCGTAGAGGTACTCGATATGCTTGACGGTGATGAGGCGGGTATCAAGTCGGTAACCTTTCAGATAAACGGTACAAATGCCTACGGATACTTAAAGGGTGAAAAGGGAGTCCACAGGCTTGTGCGGATCTCTCCCTTCAATGCGCAGGGAAAGCGTCAGACAAGTTTTGTATCCCTTGATGTTATGCCGGATATAGAAGAAGATCTTGATGTTGATATTAACGAGGACGATCTTCGGATCGACACATACCGTTCTTCGGGAGCCGGCGGACAGCACATTAACAAAACAAGTTCCGCCATAAGGATCACGCATATTCCGACGGGTATTGTTGTTCAGTGCCAGAACGAGAGAAGTCAGTTCCAGAACAAGGACAAGGCTATGCAGATGCTGAAGGCAAAGCTTTATCTGCTCAAGAAGGAAGAGAATGCAGAGAAGCTTTCGGACATCCGCGGCGAGGTCAAGGATATCGCATGGGGCAGCCAGATAAGGTCATATGTACTCCAGCCCTATACAATGGTAAAGGATACAAGGACCAATCAGGAAGTGGCTCAGGCAGACGCAGTTCTCGACGGATATCTGGACCCTTTTATAAACGCGTATCTGAAGTGGATATCCGGTGGCGGTCAGAGTGAATAAAGTAAGCAGAGTAAGTAAAGGTGGTGCAACCATATGATAAATATAGCTGTACTCGGGTACGGAACCATCGGTTCCGGAGTTGTTGAGGTTATCGACAGGAACAACAGCAGTATCGACGGGAAAACCGGTGATAACATAAGGGTAAAGCATGTACTTGATCTCCGTGATTTTCCCGGAGACAGGGTTGAAAGCATTCTTGTGCATGATTTTGACATTATATTAAATGATCCTGAGGTTAAAATAGTTGTCGAAGTCATGGGCGGAGTTGAGCCGGCATATACCTTTGTCAAGAAGTGTCTTCTTGCGGGAAAAAGCGTGTGCACTTCAAACAAAGAACTTGTAGCTGCCCACGGACCGGAGCTTATTAAGATCGCAAAGGATAAGAGTATCAACTTCCTGTTCGAGGCAAGCGTTGGCGGTGCGATACCGATCATCAGGCCGCTTTGCTCATCGCTTACGGCTGACAGGATACTTGAGATCAAGGGTATTCTAAACGGTACAACAAACTACATTCTGACACAGATGGACGTGGAAGGATGGGACTTTGACAGGGCACTTTCCAAGGCTCAGGAGCTGGGATATGCGGAGCGTAATCCCGAGGCTGATATAGAAGGGTATGATGCATGCCGCAAGATTGCCATATTGTCATCCCTTGCCTTCGGAAAGAGTGTTAACTACGAGGATATCTATACCGAAGGAATTTCCAAGATAACCGCGACGGATATTAAGTATGCAGGGAAGATGGACTGCAAGATAAAGCTTCTTGCATCGAGTGAGAACATCGACGGGAAATATTACGCAATGGTAGCCCCGTTCCTCGTAAAATCATCCCATCCGCTCAGTGGTGTTAGCGGGGTGTTCAACGCAATTTTCGTAAAAGGAAGCGAGATAGACGATGTGATGTTCTACGGAAGCGGCGCGGGCAAGCTCCCGACAGCATGTGCGGTAGTTGCCGATGTTGTCGATGCCGCAAGACATCTTAACGAAAATATACAGACCATCTGGTCGGAAGAAGGTCTGGAACTTACAGGCAGCGAAAATGCCACAAGAAGATTCTTCGTAAGAGTTTTTGGGAAACGGTCTGAGTGTGAGAACAGGATTAAGGAAGAGTTCGGAGCGGTTGATTTCATTGAAATTCCTGAGGATACGGATGGCTTTGGTTTTGTAACACCGGCTCTTGCCGAAAAATCATTCGATGCACATCTGGCTAACATCCCGAATGTTTCGGGACGAATAAGATTTGAATAAATAATGAGGAGAAAAAGAAATGCTGGTTGTTAAGAAGTTCGGAGGCACATCTGTTGCCGACAAAGACCGCATCATGAACGTTGCAAAGCGATGTATTGTTGACTACAAAGCGGGTAATGATGTGGTTATTGTTTTGTCTGCGATGGGTAAACAGACGGATGTACTGATCGACATGGCCAAGTCGATCAATCCCAATCCGCCCAGGCGTGAGCTTGATATGCTCATGACTACCGGAGAGCAGGTTAGTGTGGCAATGATGGCGATGGCTATGGATGCGCTCGGAGTACCGTCGGTATCACTCAACGCTTACCAGGTGGCTATGCATACGACAAGTGTGTACGGAAATGCGCGTCTTAAGAGGATCGACACGGAGCGAATCCGTAATGAACTTGATCTCAAAAAGATAGTTATTATTACCGGGTTCCAGGGTGTAAACAAGTATGATGATTACACAACGCTCGGACGTGGCGGGTCCGATACTACCGCAGTGGCTCTTGCGGCTGCACTTCATGCGGATAAATGTGAAATATACACGGATGTGGAAGGTGTATATACAGCTGATCCCAGAATCGTTCCTAAGGCCAGAAAACTCAAAGAGATAACATATGATGAAATGCTGGATCTGGCAACGCTCGGAGCGGGTGTTTTGCATAACCGTTCTGTTGAACTTGCCAAGAAATACGGTGTTAAGCTTGTAGTGCGCTCGAGTATGTCCGAGGCCGAAGGTACAGTTGTTAAGGAGGTTGTTAAAGTGGAGAGAATGCTTGTTTCCGGCGTTGCTGCCGATAAAAATGTTACCAGGATATCAGTTGTTGGTCTTGAGGACCGCCCCGGTGTTGCGTTCAGACTGTTTGATGCTCTTGCAAAATCAAACATCAACGTAGATATGATTCTTCAGTCAATAGGACGTGACGATACAAAGGATATCACATTCACGATTCCCAGGGATATGGAAAAGGATGCACTCGATGCCATTGAGAATATCAAGGACACCCTTAATATGCAGGATGTCAAGACAAACTCACAGGTTGCGAAGGTTTCTATAGTCGGAGCCGGAATGATGAGCAATCCCGGTGTTGCGGCCAAGATGTTTGAATGCCTCTACAACGCCAACATCAACATCAGAATGATCTCCACATCCGAGATAAGGGTTACGGTACTTATCGACGAGAAAGAAGTCGACAAAGCAATGAATGTAATACACGATATGTTCGGGCTTGAAGACTAGATGTCACGATCTGTGATCGTGACAGGCAGAGCGCCGCTTGAGCGGGGACGGAAAAAGACGGAAGGTGTAAAAACTCCGCCTTTTTTTGTTGCAAGTCGTTGTTTTGTGGTATAATATCAATATCTATAACTATGTGTAAAAACAGGTAAGTTACAGAAGGAAGATATTATGGAGACAGAAGCACAGTTTAACAGTAAAGAACAGTCTGCAGACAGGCTGGCCACAGCATCTTTTGTAATGGGTATTATATCGATAGTCTCGGTTTTGTGCTGCTGTCCGTTTGTTTTCTCGGCCATAGGTATAGTACTTGCGCTTTTATCAAAGGGTGCGTCGGATGCGCTTCGCCCGAGAGCGAAGACAGGACTTATCCTTTCGATAGCAGGGCTGGTCATTTCGTTTGTACTTACGATCTTTACGATAGTATTCCCGATCGTGATGTACAAGACCAACCCGGAATTCCGCAAGAATATCAATAATGCTATGGAAGAGTCTCTTCAGCAGGATGAGGAACTGTTCAGACAGATCTACGGTGATGATGTCTATGAACAGATGCAGCAGATCATTAAGGAGGACAGCCTTTGATCGGAATAAGCGGATATGGGAATTCACCATTAACCGGATACATTTACGGATCATACGCAGGCGTCTCGAACGCAGGCTCTGCTGATGGCGGCCGAAATGTGGGTGCAATCAAGAATCCCGGAGAGTCCACCAAGGTATCCCCGGGGAGAAAATCGTCCCCTGCGGAATGCCAGACCTGCAAAGAGAGAAAGTATCAGGACGGGTCGGATGAGAACGTATCGTTCAAATCCGCACAGCATATATCGCCTACAGAGGCCGGAGCGCGTGTAAGAGCTCACGAACAGGAGCATGTTGCCAACGCATATTCCAAAGCGGAGGAGAAGGGCGGAAAGGTTATTAATGCCAGCGTATCGATACATACGGCGATTTGTCCTGAATGCGGAAGAACCTACGTGTCAGGTGGGTTAACGAGAACATCCATCAAATATCCGAACGAAAACAATCCTTACCAGAAGAATAAAAAAGCAAATGACGGACTCGGAATGAAGGGTCAGAGCGTAGACATGGCCATATAACGCAGGCGGGCATTTGCAACAGGAGTTTTACTGATGAATCATACATCGATATCTGATTTGAAAGCAAAGGCAAAGGATCAGTTACTTGGCAATTACGGAATAGCAACCGGGTCCTTTGCCCTTCTTTTTGTACTTGTGTATGCGCTTATCTCCATACTTATAGGTGCGCTTACCGCAAGTATCACCCCGGACGCTGTGGCAGCTGCGGGGGGAAGCGTTCCAAACCAAATAAAAACATATGCGATAAGCACTGTTATTGCCATACTTTCGGCGGTTCTTACAGTGGGTCACCTGTACATACTGAAGCAGATCAGTGAGGGAAGAAGCCCCGTGATGTCGGACCTCTTCTTCGCCATCAGAAATCACCCCGACAAGGTTATAATCATTGCCCTGACTCTGATTCTGGCACAGATCATATTATGCCTTCCGGCAACTCTTGTGGGCGGCTCTTTGGCATCCGGACAGTATCTTTATTTTGAAGGAAAGACTTTTTTGCTGTATATCGTTTTATATCTTGCAGGTATGATTGCATCCTACTATATTGATCTGATGCTTGCTATGTCCTATATGATATATCTTGACGATCCCCAGAAGAGGGTTACCGAAATTATCAGGCAGAGCATTTCTATGATGAAGGGTAACAAATTCAGATATTTCTACATGATCCTGTCCTTTTTGGGCTACTGGGCATTAATACTGCTTAGCATCGGAATAGCCGCATTGTGGGTGATTCCGTACCAGAACATGACAGTTGTACAGTTTTATACGGATCTGCGCGATAACAGTAATTATGCAGAGGTAGAGGAATTATGAGCGCAGAATTTGACGTTAAGATGACAACCGGCAAGATGTACGATTACATGCTCAGGCACACTTTTACGTCTTTTGCGGGGATTGTAGGGGAGCTTCTCGGGATAGTACTTGTAGCCGGTGCATTTGTGTACAAACAGTGGATATATATTATATTTGGAATGATTTGTATCCTGTATCAGCCTGTCGCCTTATATTTCAGGGCAAAACAGCAGGTTACGGGCAATGAGGTCTTCAAAGATCCGCTGCATTATATTGTCGATGATAACGGAATAACGGTTAGGAGCGGTGATAATACCGATTCTCTCACATGGGACAAAATATATAAGGTTGTATCCACCTCGCGTTCCGTGATAGTGTACACGGGACGTGTTAATGCCTGTATCTTTCCGAAGGAAGACATGGGCCCGGTCAAGGATACGGTAATACAGATAATAAGCACTCATCTTGATCCGAAGCAGGTAAATATACGGTGATGGTCAGAAAGATAGAGTCTTATAGCGAAAAAGATACGTTTGATACGGCAAGAAAGCTTGCCGAAGTGTCTAAAAAGGGTGATATATACGCGCTTGTCGGAGATCTTGGAGTGGGAAAAACCGCTTTTGCCAAGGGATTTGCCGAAGGGCTCGGAATAAGAGAGAGTATAGTAAGCCCGACGTTTACGATCCTGCAGATATA
>DGUG01000106.1 GCA_002394535.1 Lachnospiraceae bacterium UBA4316 | reverse complement strand
TAATTCTTCTCGTATGTAAGTACCGTAAAAGCACCGCTTTTTGATATAACCTCTGCCATCTTCTGCGTCATACCGGCTCCTTCAACAGTATTAACAATATCGGCGCCTGCTGCCATTGCCGTAGCAGCCACTTCCGGTTTCGTAGTATCGATCGATATGGGAATATCGGTTTTATGCCTTAATTCTTCTATAACGGGAATAACCCTTTCAAGCTCTTCTTTGACGCTTATTTTCTCATGACCCGGTCTGGTTGATTCACCTCCGACGTCAATGATTGCAGCACCCTCTTCTATCATTTTCATGCCATGAGCCACAGCGGCATCTGTTGTGTTATGTAAACCACCGTCGGAAAATGAATCGGGAGTAACATTCAGAATGCCCATCACATATGTATTTTTATTGAAATCAAACTCGCTGTTTCTTATGATCATTTCCGCTGTTACCTCTCATACTGCAATCTTTTAATCAGTATAGTATTCTCTTCACCCGCTTTTCCTCAGGCTTATGGCATGTATCAGCCGCCTTGCAAAGATAGCATTTTCTCGATGCCTTGTCGGCACGGTATATAAGTCCTGTCAGGTTTTCTTCATCCCTCACAGCTTCATTTCCGTGGTTGATTATGGCAGCTATTATCATGTCAATCTCATCATCCGTATATCCGCACTCCTCCAGTATCAAAGGTGCGATGGCTGCACTTGCTATTTCATGCTCCACTCCGTGAATATACTGTTCCTTACGGCCTATGTCATGTATAAGCGCTGCGGCATATACGATTTCTCTTTGCACGTCTATTCCTTCGTCAGCCGCCATCATCACCGCGATCCTTGCAACATCCAGATTATGCTCCATTCCGTGATGACAGTATATCCTCTCTTTTTCGAGTTCTTCTATTTCTCCCAGAAGCTCCCTGTATCTTCTGTTATTTATAATGTTGTTTACCCTGTCCATATTACCTGTTATTTCTTCATATCCTCCAATACAATGTCTGTAAACTCCGCCAGATATGACAGCGATCCGCAGGCGATCACTGCCGGAGATCCTCCTCTTTCGGATATATTATTTGCATGGCTAAGCGCTGTTTTATATGCCTCCTTCAGATTCTTGCAGGTAGTGACATCAGAACAATATTTTTCGGCACATACCGCAAGCCTAGCCGCCGAAAGAGAACGTCCCTTAACTTTCGTTGAGACGGTAATCATTTCCTGTGCTACATCGGACAAGATCTCAACTATTCTCTCATATTCCTTGTCCACAAATATACCGATGATAAGTATTACGCTGCGATTGCCCATACACTCCTTGATTGTCTCTTTAAGCGCAATGGCGGCATCTATGTTATGAGCACCGTCAACTATAATAGGCGGATCGCCGCATATACATTCGAACCGGTAGGGCCACCTTGTTTTTTTAAGACCCTCCCTGATCACATTTTCATCTATCACACACCCTTCAAGTAATTTTAAGGCTGCCAGTACACGGACCGCCTTTACCGCAAGAGGCGCATTTTCTGTCTGATAAGCTCCGGCAAGAGACACCACAACATTGCTCATGCCATCGAAGCTCATGGATGTCCCCATCGGAAAAAGATCGTAGTCCTCACGTACAGCCGCACTTACAGGATATAGTGTGCTTCCTGTCATCTCGCATCTTTTTCTGATGACGTTTAATACTTCTTCTTTTGAATCAAGGGCAATCACCGGACAGTTTGTAGTTATGATACCCGCTTTATGAGCAGCTATCTGTTTAAGTGTATGTCCGAGATGGTGCATATGATCAAATCCTACGGATGTTATAACGCAGCAGAGTTTGTTCTTCACCACATTTGTAGCGTCGTCCTTACCGCCCATTCCGCATTCGAGTATGACAACATCACATGATTTTTGCCTGAAGTACAAAAAAGCGACGGCAGTCTCTATCTCAAACTGCGTCGCGCCCCCAGGCGACTCACATTTAAGCTTTGAATTAGCTTTTGCCACCTCGGCCACGGCCTCCGTATAGTCCTTCATATCAATAGTTTCGCCGTTAACCCTGAAGTGATCGCAGATTCCCGTAAGCGCCGGAGAATAATACATTCCCACTCTCAGCCCGGCGCAGCACAGAATCGACTCTATCATGGCCGCGGTGCTTCCCTTGCCGTTTGTACCCGCCACATGAATGAACTTAAGATCGTCCTGAGGATTGCCGAGAAGAACACACAACCTCCTGATTCTGTCAAGCCCGGGGCGGCTTCCAAGTTTCGCCGCAGACTCCACATATTTGCGGGCCTGCTCAAAGCCTTTGATATCAACCAATGTCGTCTACCCCGTCGGAAGCATCGGCATTAAGACTCATTGTGTTAAGCGTACGGCGCTTCATCCGCATCTTCTCTGATTTTTCGAGAATAAAGTTCTTGATCTGTTCGGAGTGCCTTACATGCTGAAGCCTTAACACCTTATCCGTGGTATCCGATGTATAGCACACAACCGTTCCCAGACCGAACATCTTCTCGCACAATGATTTTTCAAGCTGCACATCCACAATTTTATACATATAGCAATCATTGATTATTGTTTTGAAAAATCCTTTATTTGTGGTAAGTATCTCGTCCTTCAGAAGATATTGGGTAAATGTCCAGGGCAAACCGAAAAACAGCCATCTCTTGCGCTCCGTAAATACAGGAGCCTCATCCTGATACTTGATTTCAGGTTCATTTGAATCTTTTGCGTCTCTTGCTTCATCGATTATATTCTTATTGTCTGCCATATCCTCAAATCTCCTTCCGTCACTTCATTATTCTGTCCGGGTTTCTGTACCTCGCAATATGTCAAATATTATATAAAAAATCACCCGCGTTATCAACAAATGTTCCCATTGCATTTTATTGCAGGATAGGATATTATTATTTTTAATGACTGACGGCTACAATATATAGTACAATTGACTCCGGATTGCAGCTGCTGGTACGAAATATGCAATGCCGGGATCAGTACAGCAAGGAGGTTACATGGAAGCATTAGAAAACATCCGAACAAGAAGAAGTATACGTAAGTTCACTGACGAGCCTGTCGATCACGCCACTTTGGAGAAGATCGTGGAGGCTGCCTCTTATTCACCCTCCTGGAAGAATACCCAGATAGTCAGATATATCGCGGTTGAAGATCCGGCTCTTAAAGCTAAGATCGCCAGGGAATGCACTACCGGATTTACATATAATGCCGGAACAATGGATTCGGCACCGATGATAATCGCGGTTACGGTTATCAAGGGCAGATGCGGTTTCGAGAAGGACGGATCATACACCACCAGCCGCAAGGATACATGGCAGATGTTTGATGCCGGGATTGCATCTCAAACGTTCTGTCTCGCAGCTCATGAGTACGGACTCGGCACCGTTATTATGGGAATATTTGATGATACACTTTCCGATGTTCTTGAGATTCCCGAGAATCAGGAACTCGTCAATCTCATATGTATAGGACATCCGGCCGAGGCACCCGAAATGCCCAAGAGAAAATCGGTATCGGATCTGTTGTCTTACAAATGATTTTCAGAGTCTCCTTTCGGAGACTCTTTTTTGTTATGCAGATAAGGAAGGGAGAATGTAATGCGCCATTTAATGAGTCCCATGGACTTTTCCGTGGAAGAGTTGGATACTCTTATGGACCTTGCCGATGACATCCAGAAGGATCCGGCAAAATATGCCCATAAGTGCGACGGCAAAATACTTGCCACATGCTTCTATGAGCCGTCAACAAGAACAAGATTATCTTTTGAATCCGCAATGCTTCGTCTGGGAGGACAGGTACTCGGATTTGCCACCGCGGATTCTTCAAGCGCGGCAAAGGGCGAAAGCGTATCGGATACCATAAGGATAATATCAAGCTACGCCGACATTTGTGCAATGCGCCATCCCAAGGAAGGTGCCCCGATGGTTGCCGCAAGCAAATCATGGATACCTGTGATCAACGCCGGAGACGGTGGTCATCAGCACCCCACACAGACACTGACCGACCTTATGACGATACGCTCGTTAAAGGGAAGTCTTTCGGATATGACGATCGGACTTTGCGGCGATCTGAAGTTCGGACGTACCGTACACTCTCTCATCAATGCGCTGATAAGATACAGGAATGTCTCTTTCGTATTTATCTCCCCTCCCGAGCTTCGCATTCCGGACTACATAAGAGAAGACGTCCTGATCAGGAACGGGATCAAGTTCAAGGAAGTCATAAAACTCGACGACGTCATGCCCGAGCTTGATATACTCTACATGACACGAGTACAGCGTGAGAGATTCTTCAACGAAGAAGACTACGTAAGACTCAAAGATTTCTACATACTGAACAAGGAAAAGATGACGCTCGCCAAGAAAGATATGATGGTGCTCCATCCTCTGCCCCGTGTCAACGAGATATCCGTCGAGGTCGACGAAGATGAACGCGCCATGTATTTCAAGCAGGTAAAATACGGCATGTACATCCGCATGGCGCTTATACTTACTCTTTTGGAACTGGCTGACTGATAAGGAGAAGATCAAATGTTAAACGTAGGAAAAATTGAAGAGGGATTTGTTCTCGATCATATGAATGCGGGCGAAAGCCTCCGGATATATCACGACTTAAAGCTCGACGAACTCGACTGTACCGTTGCCATGATCATGAATGCAAAGAGTGAAAAGATGGGCAAGAAAGACATCCTCAAAGTCGAATGTCCGATCGATATGCTCGACCTTGACGTGCTCGGATTCATTGACCATAAGATCACGGTCAATGTCATAAAGGACGGCGAGATCGTTGAAAAGAAAAGACTGTATCTGCCCAAGGAGATCAAAAACGTGATCAAGTGCAAGAACCCCAGATGCATCACAAGCATAGAGCAGGAACTCGATCACATATTCGTACTGACCGATCCCGCAACAGAGACATACAGATGCAAATACTGTGAGGAGACGTACTCCCGGATATAACAGGTCGAACGGAGGATACGGAAGATGTCACTTGAAAACGTCAGATACGATGCGTTCATAAGCTACAGGCATTGCGAGCTTGATTCGTTCGTATCGGAAAATCTCCACAAAAAACTTGAAAGCTACAGGATGCCCTCATCCGTGATCAAAAAGATCACAACGTGGAAAACAAAGATCGAGAGGATATTCCGTGACGAGGCGGAACTTCCGCTTTCCGGAAATCTGTCCGATCCCATTTCCGAAGCGCTTGATAACTCCCGGTTTCTGATCGTCATCTGTACTCCGCGCCTTCGCGAATCCAGATGGTGCTTAAAAGAGATCGAGACATTCATACAGACTCACGACCGCGAGCATGTTCTTCTCGTTCTTGCAGAGGGCGAACCTTTGGAGTCATTTCCCGAGATAATGCTTCATGAAGATGTTGCCGCAAAGGATGCAAACGGCAACGACATTACGGTCACGGTTGAGCGTGAACCTCTTGCGGCCGACTGCAGAGGAGATAATAACAGGGATCGTCTCAAAAAACTCGATAACGTTGTCTTAAAGCTTTATGCCGCGATGTTCGGCCTCAATTACGATGACCTGCGGCAGCGTCACCGCGAGCGTCAGGTAAGACGCCGTATTGCAATCGCATCGACGGCCTTTGCAATCCTTACCGTATTTGCGGCAACATGTCTTATATTCACGATCAAGATCAGCAGACAGAACAAAATCATCGCGGACAAATATGCGGGAGCCATGGCAGACGCATCCGCTTCTCTCCTGTCCGAAGGTCTTCTTAAAGATTCGATCTACGCGGTACGGTCCGTCCTTCCGGATAATGCCGCATCAGGCTATAACGCCGATGCAAGCGCATCCGGGTCCGGATTGTCATGACACTGTATCGTTATCTTATCGTATCCTTCAAGATCACTTAATCTCATCCGCATTTTCCTCTTCCGGTTCTCTTAATTCATAGTTTGCATCTTCATCGATCATATCCAGAAGATGCTTTGCGATATCCGGATCAAACTGTGTGCCGGAGCATCTTTCTATCTCCGCTCTGGCTTCTTCCTGCCGGCGCGGCTTGGAATACGAACGTTTGCTCGTCATTGCGTCATAACAGTCGGCAAGACAGATTATACGGGCTCTTTCGGGGATGCTTACGCCCGACAGTCCGTCGGGATATCCCTTGCCGTCAAACCTCTCGTGGTGCCATCTTGCGCCTTCCCAGAGCCACGGCATCTCATCGATTGTTTTTAATATATCGCAGCCTATTACCGTATGTTCCTTGATCTGGTTGAACTCATCATCCGTAAGGGCTCCGACCTTGTTGATGATCGCTTCGGAAACCCCGATCTTGCCTATATCGTGAAGCAGACCGAGTTCGTATATCTCTTCCTGCTCCTTCTCTGATTTGCCCATTCTCCTTGAGATCTCCCTCGCATACTTTGCCACACGTTCGGAATGACCGTTCGTGTAGTGGTCCTTGGCATCAACCGCCTTGGACAGGGCAAGCATCACCTGCTTGGAGAGCTTCTCCTTGGCAAACGCGGCAGCCGCCTGCTCCCTTGCTTCGTTCAGTTCCGCCTTGGTCTTTAACAGGCTCAGATAATCCGGCGTCTCAAGCGATACGAATATGACAAGTACGCCCATCGAAGCCATGAACAGGGTGATCAGCACATTATCGAAGAAGATCATCTGGAGCGAAAACAATACGGCCGCAACAAGTATCGCCGCAATCATCGCCCTTAACTGCGTCTTGCGGTAACGCTCCCTGTGCCTGAACATGTAAACGCTTCCGATCACGAAGAACAACAGCGGAAAGCCGTATGCAACAGGTACGAAGAGAATCTCGTGAATATAGTTTCCCGCGCTGTCGTATGTAAACACCAGTCCGGTTAACGGGTTCGTAAGGAGAAGCAGATAGTTGATCGTAAGGAGCGTAAAGTTCATGATGTTACGCTTGATCTTTGATTCGTGCCCCATGTCGGAATACGCGTATATGTAATACACAAATGTAAATGCGGAAAGTGATGCCAGAAGCGAATCGGTTATGTTGAAAAAATAGTGAACGGGATTAGGTACCCTTTCGTGTGCACTCGTGACTATCGCCGTCGCAACATCAAATATGTCGGCGGCCATAACAACAAACGCAAACCGCCGGAACGCGATATTGATCTTCGTCATGTTCGTATAACGAAGCACCAGATACGTATATATGATCATATCAAGAGGTATTACAGCAACCTCAAGAAAAATGTTGTAATCCAGAACCATAAAAGCACCTTTTTACTCTACCCTGTTATCGATGATATATATTCCTCCATGCGCGGAAGGCGGAATCTTACATAACCGAAATTGCTGCTCTCGATGATACCGTCGTCGATCAGACGCTTTCTGTACTTTGTAAATACATCCGACGTCATCGAAGCCTTTTCACGTATTGTCTCAACCTTGATCTTTCCGTTCGAATCTTCGTTGTTTACGTCATTCATAGCAGATAATACTTCCCTGTCTTTATCCGAGAGTTCATCCCATATCTTATCATATGCCATTTCGGCAAGTGTCATATCAAGTTCATTCAGTACAAGTTCCAGATCGATGTTCTCTCTTTTTTTGCAGTTGCACACTGCATTCCAGCAATGATATCCCAACGCCTGAAACGCAAGAGAATATCCCCTTGTCGCATAAGCAAGCATTTCGGCGATACTCCTGTCAAATCCGAGTGTTTTCTGATAATCCGCACGTATAGCAGTAATATTGAGTGCATCGAGTTCCCTGACTTTGGCTCTGTATAAAAAAGTCAGCGATC
>DGUG01000120.1 GCA_002394535.1 Lachnospiraceae bacterium UBA4316 | reverse complement strand
GCTTCAAGAGGAGAAGTGATAACAAGTGATTTTACGGTGGGAGACATTGCATGTGAAGCGATACGGCCGGAATATGCACACAATCCCGGCTATGCCATACTCCACGTTCACGGCGGAGGTTATGTCAGCGGAGGGCTTTCCTATGCCGGAGTACTGGCATCAAAGCTTGCGATCGCAACGGGATTTACAACATACACGTTTGAGTACAGACTGGCGCCGGAAAACCCATATCCTGCCGCTCTTAACGATGCAATGGCTGTGTGGAATTACCTTACGGCAGGAAGGTATCTGCCGGAGCATATTCTCGTTACGGGAGAATCGGCAGGAGGGAATCTTGCACTTTGCATGACACAGAAACTTCTGGAAGATTCAAGGCAGCTCCCCTGTCAGCTGATATTATTCAGCCCGTGGACGGATATGACACAGACGGCGGAATCCTATGATACAAACGAAGAATATGATCCGATACTTACAAGGCAGTATGTAAACGATGCCGCAAAGGTCTACATAGACGGTGCGGGGGAGGCTGCGGATAAAAGATTCAGCCCTCTTTTCGGGGAGCTTGCAGGGCTTCCGCCGATATATATAATGGCAGGCAGAAATGAGATATTGCTTGATGACAGTGTACGACTGTTTGATGGTATAACGAAGCTGGGCGGGAAGGCACAGCTTGATATAGAAGAGAACGGATGGCATGTTTATCAGCAGATGCCGGTTCCGATAGCAACACGGGCAATGAAACGTCTGGCTGCGTATGTTTCAGACCAGATCTACGGGGAGAATATATGGGAAGTGACAACTGGTACAAAGTAGATAACGTTGCAAAAGTGTTTCTGGCAACCGTATCCAAGAGAGACACAAAGACATTAAGAGTCAGCTGTACATTAAAGGAGAAAATAGATCCAAAGCTTTTGCAGGAGGCCGTGCTGTCGGCAATACAGGACAGACCGCAGGTGCAGATGAGGATAAGGCGCGGGCTCTTCTGGCATTACATGGAGGAGACGGATCTGCTTCCTGAGGTAAAAGAGGAGTCAGGAAGAATATGCCCACCACTTTATGCTCCTGCAAAGACCATGCTTCACTACAGCGTGACCTATTTCGGATGCAGGATCAATCTTGATATGTTTCATGCCATATCAGACGGAACGGGTGCTCTCGAATTTCTTAATATTATTGTTCTTGATTATTTAAAACTCCGTTATCCGAAAGAATTGGACGGTGTGACGATCCATTCGGGTGCATCGGCGGATGATTTAAGTCAGGACAGTTACAAACAGTTTTTTGAGAATATGAATCTCTCCGGTTCGGCTTCATTTCGAAAGGCATTTCATCCGGGAAGCATTAAACTTCCCTATAATCAGCTTCAGTTTTTTGAGATACATATGCCGACGGATGATATCCTGCCGAGGGCTAAAGAGATTAAAGTTTCACTTACAAGTTATATAGGTGCACTTTGGATGATGGCAATCCGTAATATGATGCCGCCGAGGAAGCGAAGTATGCCTGTGACGATTACTCTGCCGGTCAATCTGAGAAACTACTATCCATCATATACATCGAGAAATTTTTTTAACAATGTAAACGTGACACACGTGTTTGACAGGGAAATAACACTTGAAGAACTGGCGGCGGAATTCGATGCATCACTCAAAAACCAGCTTACGGAAGATAATATCAGAAAGCAGATGGACAGCTTTGAGACAATGGAGTATGTAGCCCCGGTGAGGCCGGTTCCGCTTTTTATCAAGCAGCTTGTAGTAAAGCACGGCAAGAAATTAGCCGACAGGAAAGTATCGATGGTTCTGTCAAACTTAGGAGTTTTGTCACCGCCTCAGGAAGTTGCCGGCAGAATAGACAATTACAGTACCTTTTGCAGCAGTGAGCATTTGTTCTCAACAATGTCGGCATTCGGTGGTGTTCTGACCCTCGGGGTTTCGTCCCCTTACCAGAATACCGCTGTTATCAAAAATTTTGTCAGAAGCCTTACGGCAGAGGGCGTTGATATAAGCGTGTATGCCACGGAGGTCATCAGATAATGAAAAAATGTCCTTATTGCAAAATAAAAGTAGGATCCGATACGGTCAAGTGTCCCCTGTGTCAGAGTAAGCTTACGGGAGATTCCGACGGACCGTATTTTCCGAAGCAGACTGTGCTGTGGCGCAAATCCTTTTTGTATAAACTGCAGCTGTTCATAGTCTGGGCGGTGGTGATAGCAGCCCTCGGGATTGATTTTCTGCTTCAGGTACGCATTCCGCCCTCGTCAAGTGTTCACTACAGTCTTATCCTTGCGATGTGGTTGATAACTTTTGAATTTGCCATAATGAGGCAGTTTAAAAACAGCGGAGGATCATCAAGAAAAGTCACGATGATGGTTCTTATCATTCTGGTTCTGATTATCGTAACATCTTATTACTACGGATTCTTCAGAATTACTATAGACTGGATCGCTCCCTGCGCCATAGCCGGAATGATGATAGCAAATTTCGTTCTGGCGATGATAGACAGAAGAGGAAATGCGATGGTGTATCTTCTGACCGGTGTTTTGGTAGGAGTTCT
>DGUG01000176.1 GCA_002394535.1 Lachnospiraceae bacterium UBA4316 | reverse complement strand
TAGGTATAATATACATAGTCGAATTCATCGGGACTGACTTTGATCTCCTCTGACATTACAGCAAATCTTTTGATCACGTCATCATAATCATAGGTCTTTCTGACACCCTCGTTGAGGTTGATTATGATGGCATCCTTTCCCTTCACGTCCCTGGAAAATGATTTCAGTTCTGCCGAAACACGTCTTGCTATCCTCTCCCAGTCTTCCTGTGATATGATGATCTCCTCTTTTTTGTTATTCGGCCTTGTATAATGAACATCAGGTGAGAACAGCCGTTTGTATTCCCTCGCCGAGTCCGATGATATTCCTCCAACCATGAACTCTCTGTACAGATATTCCGCGGTGAGCTTTGGCACCCACTTGTTTAATTTCGAAAGTATGATCTGCACTTGTGTGTCGCCCGGTCTTTCGTAGCCGCTGTCCATTGCCAGAATCGTATTTTCAACAGCTATGTCACAGGCTAAGTCCCAGTATTCCCTGTTTGCTATATCTTTCCTCGAATAGTGAAGAAATATGTTATGGAATATCACATGAAGCAGCAGTCTTACCGCAAAATCCGGATCTTCCTTGTAATCATTAAGAAGTCTTGCAGGATTATAAACAAGGCGCCCCATATCGCTTATGTACGTCCCGATCGAGCTGTCTTCTTCAATCTTCAATGCCGCCAGGGTCTTGTCAAAGAAACGGTATTTTACTATTATACTGTCTCTTGCAAGATCAAATACTTTCTTTGCCAGTTCGGATATTCTATTGTTAATATTCTCATCATTGTTCACAGATTATATCCAATCAGGGTCAGCCCTTTTGCCGGGGCGGTCTTTCCCGCTTTAGACCTGTCAAGCGATCCGATTATTCCAGGAATATCTCCGGGTAATATCTTCCCCTCGCCGACCTCTATAAGCGTACCCGCTATGATACGAACCATGTTGTACAAAAACCCGCTGCCTGTCACATAAATGTCGATCCTGTGCTCATCCGGGCACCTCACCTGCATATCATATATCGTTCTTACGGTAGATTCCACATCTGCCGCTGCGCTGCAAAATCCGGCAAAATCATACTCTCCGATAAAGCATTCTGCAGCCTGCTCCATAGCATTAACATCAAGCTTTGTGTACACCCAGTATGTATATCTGCTGTTTGTAGGCATCGGAAAAGTATCATGCCATATGCTGTATCGGTATGTCTTCCTGCTCTCTACCCGCCTTGGGTGAAAATCATTTGCCACCTCTTCCGATTTTCTGACCACAATATCATCCGGCAGGCTTTGATTAAGAGCATAAGAGAATTTTTCTCCCGGTATTCTTGACGAGGTATCAAAAACCGCTACTGCCCCTTCGGCATGTACTCCCGCATCGGTCCTTGATGCACCGATAACCTTTATTTCTTCTTCAAGAAGCCTTGACAGTTCACGATTCAGTACCCCCTCTATTGTGGCTTTCCCGGGCTGGTACTGCCATCCGCTATAATCTGTCCCGTCATATGCAACTGTGAGCATTATCCTTCTGATCATACTTTTTCCCGATACATCCGTTCCCGAGAACCACAACCTTAGATTCCCGCCATGCTATATATACCTAGAACAGTATTCCTATCACAATAACTGCTGCCAGATACAGAATGAGAACCGTGTATGCCACGTAATCCCTTAGCATATATTTAAGCGGTCTCATCTTTGTTCTCCCCTCTCCACCGTGATAGCACCTTGACTCCATCGCAATGGCAAGATCATTTGCACGTCTGAATGCAGACACAAAGAGCGGCACAAGTATTGGAACAAGTGATTTTGCCCTTCGGATAATACTTCCGCTTTCAAAATCAGCACCCCTGGCCTGCTGTGCTTTAATTATCCTGTCTGTCTCTTCAAGCAGAACAGGTATGAAAGTAAGGGCGATTGACATCATCATCGCAATCTCATGAACAGGAAACCGAAAAATCTTTAGCCAGCCTAGGCTCCTTTCCAGCCCGTCCGTGAGATTTGAAGGGGTTGTTGTAAGTGTCATAAGGGAAGATCCGATTATCAGGTAAACAAGCCGTAAAATCATAAACGCAGCAAGTCTGACACCTTCTATCGTTATGGTTATCTTCCAGAAGGATACAAGCGTCCTTCCAGGAGTAAGAAACGCATTTAGAACAGCTGTAAACACAAGAATAAACAGAACCGCCCTAAGTCCTCGAAATATAAATTTTACAGGGACGTGGGACAATGCGATCATTGAAACAAGAAAAATGGTGGCAACTATATACCCGGTAAAGCTCTGGAATAAAAACAGCGAGATCACATAAATAAGTGTGCCGAACAGCTTAACCCTAGGGTCAAGTCTGTGAAGCACCGAATCTGTGGGATAATATTGTCCAAGTGTTATATCTCTTATCATTTACCGAATACTCTTAAAATTTCCGATTTTGCCTCTTTGATCGTTATCAGATCATCACGCACGGGAAGGCCTGCCTTCTTCAGATCTGACAGGATTGCCGTTACTTCCGGTACCGCAAGGCCCATATCTTCGAGCTGTGCCCTATGTCCGAACACCACACGGGAAGGGGCATCCATAACAAGCCTGCCCTCATTCATTACAAGTATCCTGTCCACATGTTCGGCAAGATCATCCATTGAATGTGATACTATTATGACTGTAATATTAAGAGAAGTATGCAGATAGTCGGCTAATGCCAGTATCTCCCCTCTTCCGGCCGGATCAAGTCCCGCACATGGCTCATCAAGCACAAGAACCTCCGGTTTCATGGCAAGAACGCCTGCTATAGCAACTCTCCTCTTTTCTCCCCCGGAAAGATCAAACGGAGAAACGTAGAACATTTCATCCTTTATTCCGACAGCCTTTAGAGCCTCATATGCACGCAGTTCGATTTCATTCTCATTTAGTCCGAGGTTCTTCGGTCCAAAGCACACATCTGTGAAGACATCGTCTTCGAACAACTGATGTTCGGGATACTGAAATACAAGGCCGACTTTCCCCCGGAGCATCTTCAGATCATAACCGTCGGATGATATATCAACACCGTCATAGTATATTCCACCGGATGTAGGTTTCATCAGCCCGTTTAAATGTGTAACAAGCGTTGATTTTCCGGAGCCCGTTCTTCCCACAAGTCCGATGTATTCCCCGTTTTCAACCGAAAACGTTACATCATCCAGGGCCTTCTTCTCGAAGACCGTTCCCGGATTGTATATATAATCGACATGATTAACAATTATCGACATATTGCCCTGCATAACTCCTCTCTCGTCAATATCCCGGGCGGTATATCAAGTCCTCCCTGCCGCAGCTCGTAAGCAAGCTTTGTTACCTGCGGAACGGTCAGTCTGCAGTCTTCGAGTTCCTCTACTCTTGAAAATATCTCCCTCGGAGTTCCGGACATTGCTATACGTCCATTCTTCATAACATATATT
>DGUG01000203.1 GCA_002394535.1 Lachnospiraceae bacterium UBA4316 | reverse complement strand
GTATCAGAACATTCAGCGGTCTGATGTCCTGATGCATCGCACGAAATTCCGTCATCACAAATATATTCTCGTTTTCAAGGACTGCCTGCGCCGGCAGTGAATCCTGTATTTTTATCGGCATTATACTGCCTCCTTCTCATGGATTATTCTATCGTAAACAAAAATATTAAATTCGTTCACTATAGATATTCATGTATAAATTCATCCTCGGAGATTATGGCAACACCGAGTTCCTTTGCCTTTTTATTTTTGGATGATTGTGAAGTAACATCATTGTTTATCAGGCAGGTTGTATTACTGCTGACTGAACCTGCGACTTTTCCGCCCATCTGCTCAATGATATCCTTAAGTTCTCCCCTGCTCGAATAATTATTTAATGATCCCGTTATTACAAATGTTTTACCGGCAAGCTTTGCAGCGTTTTCCGAGGTTTCCGGTTTTTCTATATGCAGACATTCAATCAGATTATCAACAGCCTTTGCCTTAGCCGGGTCTGAAAAATAATTTACGATGCTTTTTGCTATAACATCGCCGATGCCTTCAATTGCTGACAATTCTTCAACTTTGGCATTTCTGATTCTGTCAAAATCATGATCGAAGAATCTGCATAAAACCTTGGCATTGGACAGCCCCACATTTAGAATTCCGAGGCTGTATATAACACGTACCAGAGTGGTGTTGCGGCTCTTTTCTATGCTTTCATGAAGGTTATCGTATGATTTTTCGCCGAAACCCTCCATATTGCATATCTCATCCCTGTAAGCCTCAAGCTTGTATATATCCGCGTATTCGCGGATCATTCCTCTTGCGATGAATTTCTCAAGTGTAGCCTCACTCATTCCGTCGATCTGCATGGCATCCCGGCTGACAAACAATGTAAAACTCTTTATCATCTTGGCACTGCAGTCCTTGTTGGGGCACACAAGTGTCCTGGTTCCGTTGTCGTTCATTATGGCGGTGGGACCCCCGCATGCCGGGCAGACTTCCGGAATCTCAAGATTGCCGCTTTTTGTCAGGTTCTCGGCAATCTGCGGTATGATCATATTAGCCTTGTAAACCGTGATCTCATCCCCGATACCGAGTTTAAGGGATTCTATCATGCTTAAATTATGAACACTTGCTCTCTCGACCGTTGTTCCTTCAAGCTCCACCGGGTCAAAAACCGCAACAGGATTGATAAGTCCGGTTCTTGACGGGCTCCATTCAATGTATTTAAGATGAGTCCTGCTGATCTCATCAGCCCATTTAAAGGCTATGGAATCCTTCGGGAACTTTGCGGTTCTTCCGAGAGACCTTGCATATTCGAGATCTTCAAGTGTCAGAACCAGACCGTCTGAGGGAATATCGTTATTTTCTATGCTCTTTGCAAAATATTCAATACGTTCAAGAATATTGTCCTTTGTAACACGATGATACTCCACAACCGCAAATCCGAGTCTGTTTAAAAATTCAAACTGAGCGGCTCTCGAATTGCCAAAATCAACTCCCTCAGCCGTTACAAGGTTGAAGGCGTAAAACCGTACATGACGCTTTGCTGTAATCTCACTGTTTAACTGACGTACAGACCCTGAGCACAGATTTCTCGGATTCTTGTACTTGCTGTCGGCGTCTGTTATCTCATTATTGATCTTTTCAAAATCACTGTATCCTATTACCGCCTCCCCGCGAAGGATCAATTTGCCCTTAAACGGAATTGCCGCCGGAAGATTAACAAAACACCTTGCATTTGCTGTAATTACCTCGCCCACTTCGCCGTTACCGCGTGTTACGGCTTTTGCAAGGGAGCCGTTTTCATAAGTCAGTACTATAGTCAGCCCGTCAAGCTTCCACGACAGAAGAGCCTCCTGATCACCCAGCCAGTCACGAAGCGCCTCGCGGTCCTTTGTTTTGTCAAGGGAGAGCATAGGCGACTCGTGCCGCTCCTTCGGCAGTTCATCTACAGACTCATAGCCTACAGATTGTGTCGGACTGTTGGACAGAATGATGCCTGTCTCTTTTTCGAGCCCACACAGTTCATCATACAATCTGTCGTATTCAAAGTTGCTCATTATTTCCGCATCTTCGGCATAATACGCCTTGGAGGCAGCATTTAATATATTTACAAGTTCATGAATCCTTGCGGACTTTTCCATATACTCTCCTTTTAAGCTCGGCAAGTTCTTCCGTTTCAAGTTCCCGGTAAGAACCCGGATCCATATCACCGAGCTGGATATTCTCAATTCTTACACGCTTAAGGAATCTTACGTGGTAGTCGAATGCTCTGCACATTCTTCTGATCTGCCGGTTTAACCCCTGCGTCAGAACTATTGTAAAGGTAACATCTGATATTTTACGAACACGGCACTTTTTAGTCGTAACCTTCAGATCCGGCAAGAAAACACCCTTCTCAAGGGATGTTATAAATTCTTCGGTCAAAGGTTTATTAACTCTGACAAGATACTCCCTTTCATGCCCGTTTGCACCTCTCATAAGGCTTTGCATAAAATCGCCGTCATTGGAGAGCAAAAGCAGGCCCTCAGAATCCTTATCCAGTCTTCCGCAATAAGTAACCCTTACAGGATAGTCAATATAATCCATTATATTGTTATCTTCCTGCTTATCAGCTGTGCAGACAATCCCAGCGGGTTTATAGAATGCCAGGTAAACCTTCGGATCCAAACCTTTTACCGGCTTACCGTCAACACATATTTTGTCAGAGCTCATAACTTTTGAGCCCTTCTCTGCCGGAATCCCGTTAATTGTAACCTTTCCGGACTCAACAAGACGGTCCGCCTCTCTGCGGGAACACACTCCGGCTTCGGCAAGATATTTGTTTATTCTTATTTCTTCACTCATGCTCAACCTGTATTTTAGAAACTAAAGCCCCATAAACCGGTGTTTACGGGGCTTTGAATTAAATCATCGATTCAGATATCATTCAACATAATCAGCCTTGACGAATGCTTCCTCGCCTTTGTACTTGATCTTACACCATCCGTTTGATAACTCGATAAGTTCAAACTGTTCTCCTCGGTAAGCCGTCGCGATCTTTTCGCCGGTTTCACTTGCACTCTTTCTCACATTGACATTTTCTTTAACAGTGATCTTATCTCCTGGCTTTAAGCTTGATGCAGCCTCTGTTTCGCCGCCCTCGGATGTGCCCTCGGATGCTGACGCATCTTCAACATCCTCAAGGAATTCACTCTTTATATAAGCTTCCTTGCCGTTGTAATCGATCTTACTCCAGCCGTTCTCCATCTTCTCATAGCGGGTATACACATCTCCGGTTTTGGTCTTGCCGAGACTCTCGGCATCAGTGCTTGCGGAAGAACGTATATTCACGTTATCACTTGTACATCTTACCTGACTGGACGCGGCAGCAAGTGCTTCAGCCTGGGCCGCTGCTTCCGCTTCGGCTGCAGCTTCAAGATCCTTTTGCTGCTTGGCTACAAGAATCTCCTGCGCATCCTTGTTGATTTCATCCTTCAGCGCATTTGCGGCAGCCGCAAGTGATGAATCATCCTCAAGGGCCGAATTGTAATCCATCTCTACCTTATTGATCAGTTCGGCAAAATCCTTCTGGGCAACCAGTTCAAGTATATATGCTTCCTCATCAGCCGTAAGACTTTCCGAGTTAATATACAGAGCTCCCGACTCATTCCTGCACACATACAGTGAAATCAGGGCCGGAAGTGACTTGGACTGCCCGTTTATAGTCAGATCATAGGTTGCAAGAAGGAAATAGGAATTCTCCGCAGGCCCTTTCTTCGTATAAACATTGTAGTTTGAATAATTGCCCACATACTTGGCCTGTGCTTCATAGAACGCTTTCATATCATCCGAAAGTGATGATGACAGCGAAGCCATCGTCTCGGTATCTCCCGTACTCATCGCCCCCAGATATGAAGCTACAAGGGAATTGACATCATCATATGCATTTTCTTCGTATTTATCCTTGGGCACCTCCACTGTCGTTTCCAGTTCGGGGATCGTCGATTCGTTAGATTCTTCATCGGGTTCTTCATGAGAGCCCCTTGACCATACGACAATCAGTACTACGAGAAGTGCCACGAACAGACCGCCGATTATATAATAGCGGTAATATCTTGACATATGTGCCTTAAAACCTCTTCCAGCCATAAATAATCCTCTTTGTTTCTATAAGAGTCTTTGCTCAGAAGGTGAGCTGCACCCGAGAGGATTCGAACCCCCGACACGCGGCACCGGAAACCGCTGCTCTATCCACTGAGCTACGAGTGCCCATCGGCCATTTACGCTAATTAGCGCAAACAGCCAATTTCACACGTTGTTAACTATACCATAGGGGTATTAAAATATCAAGACTTCATCCGATGCTCTGTACAGATACACATGGTCGGAAAGAACCTCATCCGGGCTCAGTTCCGTAGTATTTACTTCTTTTATCATCTCATTGATATCACATGCTATTCCATCATTATCCGCAAACAGTATAAGCTCATGCACGGAACTCGGGATCACATAAAAGTCACCGCCAATAACATCGGAAAACTCTTTTAGCTTGTCATTCATAATCATTACAGCTGCCCCGTTTGTCATCTTCCTGTTTGTGGCAACATACATGGGAAAATCATCATTCTCACCATTTTGTGCTAAATTCCCATTACCCATTGTGGTGAGAACATCCATAATATGTCTTAGGTTAAAATCATCGTGGTCATGGGTATTCTTCTTCGCTTCTTCAAGTACTCTTGCCCCGTCCGTGTTCCACAGTTTTAAATGTTCGTTCCTTACCATTATCA
>DGUG01000103.1 GCA_002394535.1 Lachnospiraceae bacterium UBA4316 | reverse complement strand
TGTATTAATTCCACATACGAGCCCGGATCGACAATGAAGCCTTTTACAATGGCAACGGGGCTTGAAGAAGGAATACTTAAGGGAGATGAAAGCTATGTATGTAACGGTGTTACCGAGGTTGGCGGACACGAAATCCACTGCAGCAACCGTCTCGGTCACGGGACACTTACATTTTCCGAAGCTCTGGAGCAGTCATGCAACGTGGCTTTTATGAAAATAGGAACTACCATCGGCAAGACGATTTTTATGAAATATAATCAGCTGTTTAACTTCGGACTTAAGACCAACATCGACCTTACAGGAGAAGCGCTTACCAACAGCCTTGTCTTTGACATTAATACCATGACACCTACCGACCTTGCAATCAGTTCCTTCGGCCAGGGCTTTAATGTTACGATGATACAGATGGCAACCGGCTTTTGCAGCCTGATAAACGGCGGGTACTATTACAAGCCCCATATTGTTACGAAGGTTCTTGATTCCGCAGGCACAACGGTTGAGACGGTTGAACCCAGGGTTCTTAAGCAGACCATTTCGGAAGAAACAAGTGAAAAGATCAGGAAATTGTGTGTTGCGGTTGTCGATAACGGAACCGGTAAGAGTGCAAGACCTGCAGGATACCGGATAGGCGGCAAGACGGGAACGGCCGAGAAATATCCCAGAGGTACGGAGAATTACGTTATTTCATTTATGTCTTTTGCCCCGGCGGAAAATCCTCAGATTGTGTGCTATGTGGTTATCGATGAACCTAATGTGGGATACCAGGCACAGTCAAAATACGCTGCCGTTTTATGTAAAGATATTCTGACGGAGGTTCTTCCGTATATGGGAATCTTCCAGACGGAGGAACTTACCGAAAAAGAGGCGGAAGAACTTGCCCAAAAGCAGCAGGAATTCTCAACCGGATCATCAGGGACCGAGGCAGAGGAAGAAGTTACCGGAGAGATTATTGTTGATGCCGAGGGAGGAAACAGTAATTCAGAAACGGGCTCCAGCAACGGTGCGATAACATTTGTTGATGAGAACGGAAATGAACTTGATGAAGAAGACAGAACCGGAGGAAAGGTTGAGATAGATCCGGAGACAGGATATGCCATAGATCCGACTACGGGCATATTGCTTGATCCGCAGACCGGCGAACCTATAGATCCGACTGTTACCGACCTTCAATGACATATACGATATGAGTGAACAAAACAGACCTAAAAAGAAAAAGAAATACTTTTTTGACTATACAATGCTTTTTATTGTATTGTTTCTTGTGCTGTTCGGACTTGTTATGCTGTATTCCACAAGCTCTTATGAGGCAAACATCAAATTCGGGGACCCTGCGTTTTATTTCAGAAAGCAGGCAGTTGCATCTGCTATCGGAATCGGAGTCATGCTGGTTGTTATGCTTGTTGATTACCATCACGTCCAAAGATTTGCTTTTATAGCCTATGTAGTTTCTCTTATCCTTATTATTCTTGTCCTGACGCCTCTTGGTTACGAAGCCGGTGGTGCCAGAAGATGGCTTAATCTTGGTATGTCGCTACAGCCTGCCGAGGTTGCGAAGCTTGCTCTTATAGTATTTTTTGCGTCTGTGGTTTGCAAGTTCGGAGATGCGATCAAGGAAAAGAGAGGGTTTTTGACTGTATTGGCACTGGCTCTTCCTCATGCGATCTGCGTACTTACGATAACACAGAATCTGAGTTCGGCAATCATTATTTTTTCGATAGTATTTATGATGCTGTTTGTTGCAACGCCGCAGTATAAGGAGTATTTCATAATTGCAGGGGTTGCCCTCGTGTTTGCTGTCGGAATGGTACTTCTTATTAAATATGATGTTATACCGGCGAGTCTTTCATACCGATTTGCGAGAATAAAGGCGTGGCTTGATCCCGAAGCCTATGCGTCTAATAAAGGATTCCAGACCCTGCAGGCTCTTTACGCGATCGGATCGGGAGACATATTCGGTAAGGGACTGGGAGAGAGTATACAGAAGCTGGGATATCTGCCCGAGGCTCAGAATGATATGATTTTCTCCATAATTTGTGAGGAGTTGGGACTGTTCGGTGCTATAGCCATTATTCTGCTGTTTGTTCTTCTGATATGGAGATTTATGGTCATCGCAAATAATGCCCAGGATATGTTCGGAGCGCTTATTGTTGTCGGGGTCATGGCACATATCTCGATTCAGGTTATTTTAAACATAGCGGTTGTTACCAATACTATACCCAATACAGGTATTACGCTTCCCTTCATCAGCTACGGAGGATCATCAATTGTGTTCCTGCTTGCTGAAATGGGACTTGTACTAAGCGTGTCGAGAAGCATACGGGTGGAGGGATAGGATGACAAAACCCGCTATCTTTAAGAACAGTAAGCTTTTGAGGGTTCTGCTGATCGTTGTTATAGTAATGGCAATTGCCTGTGGTGGACTGATATTCCTTTGGTACAATTATTCGATAACAAGCGTTACTGTTAGCGGTAATTCGCACTATTCGGATGATGAAATAAAAGATATGGTATTTACAGGCCCATATTCGTACAACTCGATCGTGCTGTCGCTTATGTACCGGAATAAGAGTATCAAGGATATTCCCTTTATCGAGAAGATGGATGTTGACATACTCGATTCCAATTCTGTCAGGATCAACGTTTTCGAGAAAGCGGTTGCCGGTTATGTTGAATATCTCGGGCATTATATGTATTTTGATAAGGATGGAATAGTTGTAGAAAGCTCCAACAGGATAATAGAGGGGATTCCCTTCGTTACGGGACTTTCATATGATCATATTGTGCTGCACAAACCTTTGCCTGTTAAAAAATCATCTGTTTTTTTAACGATACTTAATGTTACACAGCTGCTTGGGAAGTATGATATAGAGACTGACAGGATAGCATTTGACTCTGACGGGAATATTACGCTGTATTTTGGAGACGCCAGAGTATCACTTGGAACGGATGATTTTATTGATGAGAAGATTAATGAAATGCATCTGCTTTTGCCCCAGCTGAAAGGCTATTCGGGAACACTTCATATGGAAAACTATGTGGGAGAGGACGTTAATTTCTCCTTTGATATGGATAAACCGGAGACAGCCGTGGAAGAAACCTCCGAAGAGGAAGGAACGGAAGAAAGCGGTGAGGAGCCTGATGAGCAATAAAAATTTTCGTAATTTTTAAAAAAAGTGTTGATTATTCATATAAATATATTTATTATATGTTTGTATGGGTTTACGTAATGTTGTTAACGTAACAAATTGTGGTCAGAAACTCAGCAGACACAATTTTGGTGTATAGAGAATTCAGCAAAAATATATGAGGGACAGTTTAGTGATTGTAAGGAGGAGTTAAAAGTGCTGGAGATTAAAAACAATGAAGTGGAACCTGCAGCAAGGATTCTCGTCGTAGGGGTCGGCGGGGCCGGTAATAATGCCGTTAACCGAATGGTGGAAGAAAATATAGCCGGAGTGGAATTCCTGGGTGTCAACACAGACAGCCAGGCACTTAAGATGTGTAATTCTCACAGGCTGCTGCAGATAGGTGAAAAGCTTACTCAGGGACTGGGTGCCGGCGCGGTACCCGAGATCGGGGAAAAGGCTGCCGAAGAGTCGGCGGAGACGATAGCGACTGCGATTAAGGGTGCGCATATGGTATTCGTTACATGCGGCATGGGCGGCGGAACAGGTACAGGTGCAGCCCCTGTTATTGCCAAGATCGCCAAAGAGCAGGGAGCCCTTACGGTCGGCATAGTTACAAAGCCTTTCAGATTCGAAGCACGAAAGAGAATGGAAAATGCCATCGGAGGCATTGAAAAGCTTAAACAGAATGTAGATACGCTTATTGTTATTCCGAATGATAAGCTTCTCGATATTGTAGACAGAAGAACCAGCATGGCCGATGCCCTCAAAAAGGCCGATGAAGTACTCCAGCAGGGTGTAAGAGGTATTACGGATCTTATTAATGTTCCTTCACTTATCAACCTCGATTTTGCTGATGTTCGTACTGTTATGCAGGACAAGGGTATCGCACATCTTGGAATCGGTATGGCAAGCGGAGACGATAAGGCGGTTGAAGCAGTTAAGCTTGCGGTTAATTCACCTCTGCTTGAAACTACGATTCAGGGAGCCAGCGATCTTATCGTTAATATTTCGGGTGATATTTCACTGTATGACGCATACGATGCCGTTGAGTATGTAAGAGATATAACGGGTGATGAAGTTAACCTTATCATGGGTGCCAGAGATGATTCGAGAGATACCGATACCTGCACGGTTACGGTATTTGCTACGGGCATTGATGAAAATGCGGTTAAAGTACCTGTACAGCCCCAGGCGGGTAACAAGTATGCTTATACGAGAAGACCCGGACAGCAGATGCCCGGTGGTGTAGTACAGCCCGGTATGCCCGTTGGTATGCAGGGAATGCCTCAGATGAACGGACTCGGTCAGATGGGCGGCCAGGGAATACCTCCGATGCCTAATATGCCCAATATGCCCCAGCCCATGTACGGCGCGCAGTCCGGTACAGGTTATACGCCGGGTGTTGCTCCGGCAATGGGAGGCACGATCGGTGCTGCAGGTGGTGTAGGAACTCTTACGGGAACACTGCCAACCCAGGGAACAGCAGGCCAGACCGGTCAGCCGGCTATCCCGACACC
Source organism: Lachnospiraceae bacterium UBA4316 (assembly GCA_002394535.1). Lineage (GTDB taxonomy): Bacteria > Bacillota > Clostridia > Lachnospirales > Lachnospiraceae > UBA2868. Next base: position 200 of record DGUG01000103.1, on the reverse strand, counting down.
GTCGGCACCGACACAGCGCAGCGTAAGTTCTTTGTCCGGAATATCAAGACCTTCGGCTCCGCTTGAGAGCAAAGTTGAGGCCAAGGCCATCAAGATACCGGATTTCCTTAGAAATAATAAATAAAGAACAGGAGAGAACTTATGAAGTGTCCATTTTGCGGCCATGAAAACACAAGAGTTATTGACAGCCGTCCGGCTGA
>DGUG01000213.1:4750-8409 GCA_002394535.1 Lachnospiraceae bacterium UBA4316 | reverse complement strand
TTATCATCATCCTCACTTTTAGCTGTCAGCATAATGATCGGAACCCGCGAAAAGTTCCGAACCGCCTCACACACTTCGTATCCGTTCATCTTGGGCAGCATAAGATCAAGAAGCACAATATCATAATTATTTTCTTTTATCTTTTGCAATGCCTCCTCGCCGTCAAATGCACAGTCAACCGTATTTTGGTCCTGCTCAAGCGAAAATGCCAGACCCTTTACTATAAGTTTTTCATCATCAACAACGAGAATGTTCATCAATTAACTCCGTCCGTTTATAATTTTCAGTTCAGCTTTCAGTTAACGCATATAAGATCTTTGATCTTATTATACATCCCTTCCTTGATCCCTGCGACAAGCATTATATCCTCTATAGTTTTAAAACCTCCGTTTATCTGCCTGAAATCTATGATCTTATCGGCTTTGGACTCCCCAACCCCGGGAAGGGTCATAAGTGTTGCTTTATCGGCAGAATTTATGTTAACCTTTCCGTCTGTCCCTGTAGGGTTTTCTCCTGCAGATAATCCGGAAGTTTCGTTTTCGGCCACAGGAGCCTGCTCAATCTCCTCATACGTTGGAATATAGATCTTCTGTCCATCCTCAATCCTTGCCGCAAGATTGACATATTCCCCGGCGGCCTCCCGGGAAAATCCCCCTGCCGCATTTACAGCATCAATCATCCTGACGTCGGGATCGAGCGTATACACATCAGGATTTCTTACTGCCCCGCACACATACACCCTGATCTTTTGGATGTTTTTCTCACCTTCCGTACTAACGTCTTTCTCAATGACAATCTCAGGTCGGATTTTCTCATTTTCAGACCCGGCATGGGGCTCGATGTCGATTATACGCTCTTTATTACTTCCACAGCCACAAAAAGCCGTAGCAATCACAAGGATTGCCACGGCAACACAATATTTGATTTTCTTTATATTCACAGGTCCACTCTTTCCGAGTTTCCCGAGACCTAACTTATCTTCCGAATCCGAAGAAGAACTCTTTCAGTTCATCCGGAAGCGAATTATAATAATCCTGCATTTCTTCTTCATTGTTGCGGTTACTTTCTTCGCTACCGTTGCTGTTTTCCTTTTCACCGTTCCGGCTGCCTTTTTCATCGATAGAATCGACTCCGGAATCTTCCCTTGTTGCCAGGGTTACCGTCACGGTCTTTTCTTTGTATTCTCCGTCTTCCTGGCGGCTTATCACAAGATCCACCTCTTCACCGGCTTCATAATAATCAAGTTTATTGCGAAGTTCGGCAATCGAAGTTACCGATACGCCATCAAACTTCTTGATAATATCTCCTTTATGTATTCCCGCTTTATCCGCAGGACCGTCTTCGGTTACCTCCTGAAGATATATTCCTTCGGGAATTCCGTACATTGTCGATGTCTGTGCATCTACCGACACACCGGTTATTCCGAGATATCCGGCCTTATCTTCATCAACCTTGTCTCTCGACTTGCGGTTCATCAGATTCTCTATAGTCTCGTTTGCCGCATTCATCGGAATTGCATATCCCATACCCTCAACATAGGTTGACATGATCTTGGCAGCATTAATCCCTACAAGTTCACCTTTCATATTAAACAGGGCACCGCCTGAATTACCGGGATTGATAGCAGCATCAGTCTGGATGTATCCTATTTCTTCGTCATCATCAGGTACATCACGATCAAGTGCCGATACGATACCTGTTGTTACCGACTGTCCGTATCCTATGGCATTTCCTATGGCAACAACCTGCTCTCCTACCTGAAGATCATCCGAATCACCGATAACCGCTACCTTGATCTCGTCGAGGGTACTGCTCTTAACATCGGAAACCTTAACACCTATAACCGCAAGGTCAAGATCAGAGTCCTGTCCCTTGATTGAAGCATCATATATCTCCGAATCCACAAATCCCACTGTTATCGAGCTTGCTCCGTTCACAACGTGATTATTTGTAGCTATTAACAGCTCCTCATCCGTCTGTCCAATTATGATTCCGCTTCCTCTTGAAACATTCTCATATTCACGGATTCCGTTTCCCCACATATCACGAAGCTGTGTAACGGATGTATTTGTTATTGAAACAACCGCGGGAAGATTATTCTTAACAAGCTCTGTTACGGACATATCTCCGCTTCCTGTAGATGTTTCATCAACTGCTTTTGTCAGCGTGGTTTCTACCTTCTTCTTTTCCCCATCGGTCTCCTTTGTATCCTCTTTTGCTTTGCTTTCGGACCCGCTTCGGTCCTCTTCGTCATCTTTATCAGTCTCTATCCGGGCAGATGTCTTCGCATTATCGGGGAAGAATCTGTTTATTGTCCTTGTCACTCCCGCAAAAGTAAAAGCTGCCAGAACACCGAAAGTTATTCCTACTACTGCTCCTATTCCTACTTTTTTCCAGAAACTGCTCATAATCATTACCTTCCTTTCATCACTTAAATTTCCTTGTCATAATCTATGCAGGTTCTGTTCTTGTTCCTACAACTGAGTTCTATTTTCGCCCCAAATGATTATGAATATGTGATGAAATTGTGTATTATTTATGTCCTAGAACACAAATGTCCCGGCACCTGCATTAAAGGACTCCTGAGTCGGCAGGTTTGCCCTTATCTCCTCTATCTGTGCACCGATAGTATCGGATAATTCCTTTAATGTCTCATCCGGGTCAGCTCCGTTCCAGACTTTTGTAAATGCTATCTCAAGCTGCACCCAGTAATTTGCAGCCTCAACCATCTTCGGAAGCGGAACCGATCTTTCATACTCGTCCATTGTCTTGGATATCTCGGCGTCCTCATATTCAACAGCCTTGCTGCATGAAACCTTACCTGATTTTGCGTACAGATCCTGTGCCTTGTAGTTTACCAGATACGTGGCAAACCTGTTTGCATCCGGCTTTTTGTCCGAATATCCGTTTACAGCAACAGCATCCGTAACAGACAGTCCCCTGGCCTTTAAGAGCGAGGAAATATCCGGCAGAGTGGAAACTCCGTACTCGAATTCAAAATCACCCGCTTTTTGCGCCTCATGTATCCGTTTTATGGCATCGGTCGTAGCTACCGTAAATACCATCTTTCCGTCGATAAAATCCTGAAGGATCTTGTCATAGCTGTCGACTTTCGTATCGATGGAAAAGAACTGGTTCATCTCCTGGTATTCCCGGAGGCTTTCCACCGCCTGACTGTTATATATGTTGAAGATGGCAGCATTATCACCGTGAGGTCCTCCGACATCCATATAGTTTCCGACAAAGAAATAATTATAGAAAATATCCGATACGTCCCACTTAAACACCGACTCAACCGCCTCGGGGGCATCATAGTTATTTGCAAAAGTCTTGATATCCTCGATTGAAGCCGGAATCATAGTTGCAAGCTTCTCAAGGACCTCCGGGTCGGCAACGGCGTCCTCTTCTCCCATGGGATCGGACATTTCTTCCTCTGAAACCTCAGTCTGTACATCATCCACAGCATCCGTCTCCGTTTCCGCTTCCTCTTCCGGCGGCCCGTTTTCAAGCAGTTCATTTGTTGCCTCCATGCCTTCCGCAAGATCGGCATCCGCCTCAATCTTGTTCTGGGCTATGCTGGCCATATAAGTCTTGTTGTACAAAAGGAAATTTGTCTCATAATAAAGCGGGTATCCCACGTAATGATCATAGCAGCTTAC
>DGUG01000213.1:0-4633 GCA_002394535.1 Lachnospiraceae bacterium UBA4316 | reverse complement strand
TCCGTTATAGGGCTTGCAAGTCCCGCCAGATATGCACGCAGCAGATTGTCATGACTTGTAATATACAGATCAGGCAACGGCTCATCGCGCTCCGTCGCCGGCTTTACCGAGACAGCGTTTATTGTCTCGAGAAACTGAACACCGTCTTTAAGAATAATATTTACTTTTATACCCTGATCCTGCTGAAAAGACAGAGCAACCGAAGTCAGATATTCTGTCAGCGCATCATCCGAGTACCAGAGCGTCAGGCTTCCGTCATCTTCCGCTACTCTCTGACCTGCTGTTTCGCCGGAAGATATGCCCTCATCTTCGGACCTTGATGCCGCAAATCCGGCATCATCAGCTGTGTAAGCCACATAGAAACAGGTCGCGGCAAGTATAAGTACCAAAAAGCCACATATAAATCTTTTTAACATATTTACTCCGTAATAGCGGTAACAAGTTTATCGATCATCTCGTCAACCTCAGCTTCCGAGATAATAAGCGGCGGCAGAAAGCGTATTACATCACTGCCCGCGGTAATTAGAACCAGGCCGTTAGACAGTGCCGCTTTTACAACATCACCGGGGGATTTTTTGCCGGTATCAAACACAATGCCGCGCATCAGTCCAAGCCCTCTCTCACCCACAAGGAAATCATATGATGCCACAAGTTCCTGCAGCCGCTTCTCAAGGTAAGGCGCCACCTTATTAACATTGTCCAGTATTTTTTCTTCTTCGAATAATTTAAATACAGTTGCCACGGCTGTGCAGGCAAGGGGATTGCCTCCGTATGTGGTGCCGTGATCTCCCGGAACAAGTGAAGAAGCCGCAACTTTATCATTAACAAGAAAAGCTCCCACCGGAACTCCGCAGCCTACCGCCTTGGCAGTAGTCATAATATCCGGCTTTATGCCGTACTGCATAAAAGCAAACATGCTGCCGCATCTTCCCATACCGCACTGTATCTCATCAAGTATCAGCAGAATATCCCGCTCATCGCAGAGCTTTCTTATTTTAGTGATAAATTCCTTATCTGCCGGATATATTCCGCCTTCACCCTGAACCGTTTCCATTATGATCGCACAGGTTTTATCGCTCACAAGTTTCTCCACGCTGTCATAATCGTTGAACTTTGCAAACCTGACATTACCTATCATGGGCTCAAAGGGTTCACGGTAATGCGCGTTTCCGGTTACCGAAAGTGCTCCGAAGGTCCTGCCGTGAAACGAATGCTCCATGGCGATTATTTCGTGGTCACACTTTCCGTCCTTATTGTAGGCATATTTTCTGGCTGCTTTAACAGCACCCTCAACTGCTTCGGCTCCGCTGTTGGTAAAGAACACCTTTGACAGGCCTGCTGCATTCGTCAGGGCCTCTGCGGCCTCTGCAAGGGGCTCCGAGTAATAGTAATTCGAAATATGCGTTATCTTACCTATCTGATCGGTAAGTGTCTTCTCATATTTTTTGTTTCCGTATCCGAGGGCATAAACGGCAATACCGGCGCAAAAATCAAGATATTCCTTTCCGTCGGCATCATAAAGTCTTACCCCGTCAGCATGGTCAAACACTATCGGATAGCGGTTGTAAGTGTGGAGCAGATGATTTTCTGCCCTTTCGATCGTCTCTTTCATACTCATAATCTGTCATCGTCCCTGAAAAACATAGTTCCTATACCTGTATCGGTAAATACTTCGAGAAGCAGGCTGTGCGGTTTTCTTCCGTCAAGTATATGTACCCGGCTGACCCCGTTCTTGATGGCATCGGTGCAGTTGGCAATCTTCGGAAGCATTCCGCCTCCTATATACCCTTTCTCAACAAGGGAATCCGCCTCTGAAACCGTAAGTCTCGATATAAATGTGGACGGATCTTCCGGATCCTTGTAAACACCTTCGATATCGGTAAGAAATGCAAGCTTGTTCGCGCCCATCGCCTTTGCAATCGCACACGCGGCATCGTCGGCATTTATGTTATAAGTGTTAAAATCCTTATCCAGCCCTATCGGCGCAACAATAGGGAGAAAATCCTTCTCTAACAGATCTTCAAGTATCTTGGTGTCAACTTTTGTTACTTCACCTACATAGCCGATATCCTGACCGTCCGCGTACTTTTTCTCAACCGTAAGAAGTCCGCCATCCTTGCCGGATATTCCGACCGCCTTAACTCCAAGCTCGGTAACCATGGAAACAAGTGACTTGTTGACTTTACCAAGAACCATCTCAGCGATCTCCATGGTCTCGGCATCGGTAACACGAAGACCGTTAATGAACTCACTCTCTTTGCCGACTTTTTTTATCCATGAGGATATTTCCTTGCCCCCGCCGTGAACAACTATAGGCTTGAATCCCACAAGTTTTAAAAGTGTTACATCCTTTATAACGTTTTTCTTGAGTTCTTCATCCGCCATGGCACTGCCGCCGTATTTGACGACAATGACTTTTCTGTTGAAGCGCTGTATATAAGGAAGTGCCTCAATCAAAACCTCAGCCTTATGAAGATATTTCTCCTTGTAGATCTCTTCCATAACCCGTTACTGCCCCTCCTATCTGCATTCTATGACCTATAATCTGCGTTTATTTTGACGTAATCATAGGAAAGATCGCAACCCCACGCAGTTGCCTTGGCATCTCCGGCAGCCATGTCTATTACTACCGTTACCTCGTCTTCCGATAATACTGCCGTTGCCTCATCTTCCGAATAATCCGCCTTAAGCCCTTTCTTAAATACGCACACGCTTCCCGCACGGCTTTCGTATTTTAAGCTTACCTTGTCCGGATCAAAGTTTACTCCGCTGTATCCGAGAGCACACAGGAATCTTCCGAAGTTGGAATCATGCCCGTAGATCGCCGCCTTGCAAAGAGACGACCCAACAACGGATCTTGCAAGTATCTTTGCATTCTCCTTCGTATCCGCTCCTATGACTTTTGCTTCAAACAGCGCTGTCGCACCTTCCCCGTCCTTGGCCATAGCCCTGGCAAGATACTCATCGACATAATGAAGTGCTGCGCAAAAGGCATCAAAATCATCACCCTCGCTAACGATTTTCGGGTTGTGAGCAAGCCCGTTTGCCATAACTATGTATGTGTCATTGGTTGAAGTATCGCCGTCCACCGTGATCATATTAAACGTATCCGCTATGTCACTTTTTACAGCACGATCCAGCATTTCCTTTGAGATATCGCAGTCGGTACATATGTACGCAAGCATTGTACACATATTGGGGTGTATCATACCGCTTCCCTTGCTCATTCCGCCGATGGTGACTGTTTTGCCGCCTATCTCGACAGTTACCGCAACTTCCTTGGGAACGGTATCCGTCGTCATTATCGCTCTTTCCGCATCTGCTGCGGCTTCTCTTGTATCTGCCAGCTTGGCGGCAAGTTCTTTTACCCCGGCGCATATTTTATCAAGCGGTATCTGCTCACCGATAACTCCTGTAGATCCGATAAGCACCGAACTTGCAGGAATGCCCAGTGCCTCTGCGGCAGCTTTTGCAGTGTTTTCGCAAAGCCTCATACCTTGTTCACCGGTAGCGGCATTTGCAATTCCGGAGTTTACCACAACCGCCCGTACACAGGGGGAATCATTTACTACCTTCATATCATACTTTACCGGAGCCGCCTTAACCACATTTGATGTAAACGTGGCAGCAGCAACCGCATCTGCCTCGGAACAGACCATCGCCATGTCATATCTTCCGGTGTATTTAATGCCTGCTGCAACTCCGGCAGCCTTAAATCCGGCTGCCGCTGTGACTCCTCCGTCAATTTGCTTAATCTTGATCTCTTTCATATCCATCATCCGTTAAACCTCACTATGTTCTCTTTATTAAGTACAAAATCATAATAGTTAAGGTCTTCTCTTTGTGTCCATCCTATTGTTTTCCAGAATGCATTTCCTATATCGTTTTTCGTAAACGCAATCAGACTGACTTTACTTATTTTCTCTTTTCTGAGAGCCTCCATGCAAAATACTACCATTGCCTTACCGACACCGCGGCGTCTCCTGTCGGGATGTACGCACACATGATAGAGGCATCCTCTTCTTCCGTCGTGTCCGCACAGTATGGCGCCGATTATCCTGCCGTCCTCTTCCGCCACAACGCTCGTCCCGGGATTACGCTGCAAAAATCGTTCCACTCCCCCCCTCGAATCATCTATGGATCTTATGGCAAAGCCCTTGATAGTCATCCAGAGTGCGTGCACATCGTCATAATCGTCAATAGTCATTACTCTTATCTGCATAATAAGTCCCCAAACTAAAATCCCTACAAGATATTACAACAACTGCGGTAATAACACAAATAATGATTTTATGCATTTCGATATTTGTTTTCTGCATATTATTCATTATTTGGTGTATATTATTCATTCTCTCATTTTATGTGTTTTTTACAATATGTCAATAATTTTTCGATATTTTCTTGTTTTTTTATTAAAACCTCTATTGCATTTTATGCACAGGTATTATAATATTTGTTGTTGTAACAAGAAAGAAACAGAAACATTCGGAGGTTCAGTGATGAAAGAAAAAGTAATACTTGCATATTCGGGAGGGCTTGATACTACCGCTATCATTCCCTGGCTTAAGGAAAACTATGATTATGAAGTAATCTGCTGCTGTGTAGACTGCGGGCAGGAGAGCGAACTCGACGG
>DGUG01000172.1 GCA_002394535.1 Lachnospiraceae bacterium UBA4316 | reverse complement strand
AGGTCATAAGAGGATACAAGATACAAAAGCGAGACAAAGGCGGAACCGATGGAGATGATCCGTATTCCGCCGGTTGCGTATCCGGCTGTGGCAGGATCGGTGATCTGCAAAATATCCGGGATAAACGGAGCTGATATACAAATCAGCAATGTAACGATTATACCTTCCGCGATTGCGGTTTTTTTGGCCAGACTATAGATTCCGCCTACACCGGAAATGCACTTTTCTCCGAGATAGACTGTAAGTATCGGGGTGATCGCCTCGCCGATTCCGTCGAATATCAGCTGAAAATCACGGGCGAGAGAAATTACCGACACAAGAATAAGTGCTCCGGAGCCGAAATTTGCACCTACAAACATATTTAAAACGGCGACCAGTATACCTATGAACAGATATGATGCCGCATCGATGGCGGAATAACGTACGACTTTTTTCAAAATGTCAAATGAAAAGGCGACACCGATCCTGAGAGTGTTGCTTTTTTTGAAAAAATGGGGAACAAGCAGCAGAAGGGATATACAGTTAAACAGGAAGGAAGCAAGGGCTATACCGCGTACTCCCATGATTCGGGACAGTATAATGGAACAGACTACATTTCCGATGGACTGAACCAGGTTGGAAATTGTGGAGATTGATTCATCACCGTCTGCAAAGATGCACTCGGACAGCAGTGCCTGAAGAGGGAGTAAAAATATCGTGTATTTTATAAACGAAAGATAATCTGTGGCGGCTGCGTAAACCGGTGTTGAGGGATTACTGATCCGTAAATACATTTCCCCGAACAGGCTGACGAGTACGAACAGTACGACACCTGTTACAACGGCCATGAGAAAGCCGGTTTTGAAAATACGATCAGCTTCCTTTTCACGGAAGGCTCCCCTTTCGGTTGAGTACAGAATCGGGACGCCCAAAGAAAAGACTGTACCGAAAAATGCCGCTACCGAATACAGGGGAGTTACCAGTGTGATACCGGAAACAGCATTCTGACCGAGAACGACACCGGCGATCAGGGTATCCGACATCAGCATTATGGAAACAACCATAATTGACAGGGTACCGCCAAAGAGCATTGAATAGTATTTTTTCTTTATCATTGAAGGATATTCTGTATTTTTCATGCATTAAATTATAAATCTCTAAATCCGAGTATTCAACGAAGAAATTAGATCGACAGCAGGGGAGACGCCCTATGAGCAAGACAAAGGACAAGCATAGTTTTATTGAAACATTTTTGCATAATGCGGGCAAATATCCGGAGCATTCAGCTTTGTATGATGATCTGCATCCAAAGGGAATTGATAATCAGACACTTTTATTTTTATCATCAAAGGTATACCGGTGGCTTAAGGAAAAAGGGCTTGGAAAGGAAGATTTTGTACTGATCAATCTTCCAAGGGGTGCCATGCCCGTTATAGCGATAATCGGGGTCTGGAGGGCCGGCTGTGCATTTACATTGGTTGAAGATGGTTACGCCTCGGAGCGTATTGACTATATCCGTAAGGACTGCGGATGCAAGGCGGAAATCAATGAACATACATGGACAAGAATCATGCTATGCAGGCCTCTTGAAGGATATGAGAAGGTAGATCTCCATGATGCGGCATATGCTGTCTACACATCGGGAACTACCGGAAACCCCAAAGGAGTACTGCACGAGTTCGGAAATGTGATGCAGACCGTGGATGCTCACCGTATAGACGGCAAATCGTTTATAGATGCGGGGGAAAGAATTGCCCTGATTGCACCCCTTAATTTTGTGGCATCCGTTATGATCATCATTCTCAGCCTGTATTATAAAAAGACCGTCCTGTATATTGTTCCGTACAGGATAGTTAAAAATCCCGGGCTGTTATTGAAGTTTTTCGACGAAAAACGGATATCCATGACATTTCTGTCACCTTCCTATATACGCAGACTTCCGGGGAAAATCTCACCTCATATGAAGAAGATGATAGTCGGATCGGAGCCGGCCAGTCAGATATGGATGGAAAATATAGATATATATAATTGCTATGCCATGAGTGAGTCGGGATTTCCCCTGTGTGTTTTTGAAATTGACAGGGCCTATGATACCTGTCCTATAGGAAAGCCAAGATTTGATATTGATATAAAACTGATTGATGAATCCGGCCGGGAAGCACCGGAGGGAGAGCCGGGTGAAATATGTTTCACGAACCCGTATGTCCGGGGCTATATTAATCTTCCGAAAGAGACTTCCGATCATTTTCGCGGAGGATGGTTTCATACGGGAGATATCGGTAAAAGAGATACAAATGAAAACCTGGTGCTTATGGGACGCTCAGGCGACATGATCAAGATCAACGGTAACAGAATCGAACCGCTTGAGATAGAAGCGGCCATTAAACAGGTTCTGGGGATCGGCTGGGCAGCGGTAAGAGGCTTTGAAGAAGACGGCAGATCTTATTTATGCGCTTACTATACAGCGGATATCACCGTGGACAGTGAGAAGATGCGCGAAGAGCTCCTAAAGCGTCTGCCGTATTATATGCTGCCTACATATTATATCAGGATCGACGAGATTCCGCTGAATTCAAACGGCAAGTTTAACCGGAGAGCCCTGCCCAAACCTGATATAACCGATTATGTAAAGGTGTATAAAGCTCCGGAGAATGATATCCAGGAAAAACTGTGTAAAGCATTTGCCAAAGTGCTGAATCTGGAACGTGTCGGTATTTATGATGACTTCTATGAACTGGGCGGTGACTCCCTTGCAGCCATAGAGTTGGTTGTCGTCTGTGATCTTCCGGGACTGAACGCATCGGAAATTTTCAGGGGTAGGACACCTGAAGGTATCGCCGAATTGTATAAAAAATTGCGGGCTGTGGACGATGCAAATCCTGACAAAACAAATGATGAGGCAATGAAAGAGGCTCATCCGCTGACCGCAGAGCAGCTCTATATGGTGGACTACCAGCTAAGAAGTCCCAAATCCACTATGTACAATCTCTTTACGCTGCTTAAATTTGATATCAATTCCGTTAACATGGAGAATATGGCAAAGGCTGTGGAAAAGGCTATCAGGAATCACCCGGCACTTCTGACCACATATTTTTTCAACGAAGACGGAGAATTGGTGCAGCGTTATACACCGGAAGTGCTTAACCACATATTCGTTGAGCGAATGACGGAATGGGAGTTTCATAACACGATAAAGGATAATCTGGTGCAGCCTTTCAGGATTGCGGACACCAAAGTGCCCCAGAGACTGTCTCGTTGCAGGGTTTTTCAGACGGAAAAGAGCGGATACGTCTTCTTTGATGTGCATCATTCCGTAATGGACGGTTCCTCCTTTAAGGTTTTCCTCGGGAATATTTCCCTGTGCTACCGGGGTGAAAGCCCGAAAAATGATTATTATTATCTGATGCTTAAGCAAAGGGAGGGGGCTCACCTTACCGATTTCTATGAAGAGAGCCGTAAATATTTTAATGACCGGTACGGAAATTATATGTGGCAGACATACCCGAATCCGGACTATGAGAATACACAATCGGAAGAACTCGGAGAACTGATCGCCCGGATCGATGTAGATATTCATAAGCTGGAGATGGCGGAAAAGTCTTATCAGATAAGCAGAAACGGATTCTTCATCACAGTGGCCGCTCTTGCTATTTCAATATACAATAATTATCCGGACGTCCTGCTGGCATGGAACTATAACGCCAGGGAAGATACAAGGATGATGACTACGGTAGGTTTATTGTTCCGCGAACTTCCGGTTGCATTTAGATTTGAAGATAGCATGACACTTAGGGAAATCTTTGTCATGACAAAGGATCAGGTGGAGAATGGAATTAAATACAGCATTTATCCTTATGTGGATCTGATGACTCACGGTACACAAATGGATGCGGCATATCTTTTGTATCAGCAGGATATGCGGGATATGACAGGCTTTGATGACGATATTAAGCCGGAGACGGTGGATATCAGACAAAATCAGGCGGCTACACAGACCATACTGGATATGGAGATTCTGGATGGATCAGAGGGACTGGAGCTTTTGATCGATTATGCCGCAAGCCGCTATAAAGAAGAGAGCATGGTAAGCTTTAAGGATCTGTTTCTTGAGATTTCACACTTTATCACAGAAGCTTCACAAAATGAGAATGTGACATTCGGAGATATTAAGGGTATAATTAACAGAAAATAGTTATTGTGTATTCCTTACGGGTGTGAGGAGGAGATAAATGCACTACAGAAATAAAAATAATCCTGATAACTTGTCAATACTCGGATTCGGCTGCATGAGATTCCCGAAAAAGGGGAATGGATTCGACCATGAGGAGATTGAACGTGAACTAAAGTATGCGGTTGATAACGGCGTCAACTATTTTGACACCGCATATATTTATCCGGGTAATGAGGAGGAACTGGGAAGGGCTCTTAAAAATACGGGATACAGAGACAGGATCAATATTGCAAGCAAGATGCCCCATTATCATATGAAAAGTGTCCAGGAAGCGGAAAAGAGGTTTAATGAACAACTGTCCCGCCTCGGTACGGATCATATAGACTATTACCTTATGCATATGCTTCCGGATGAAAAAACATGGGAGGCATTGTGCCAAAGAGGTATAGATAAGTGGCTTGAAGAAAAAAAGAAAAACGGGCAGATAAGGAACGTGGGCTATTCGTACCACGGCTCTTCCGAAATGTTTATTAAAATACTGAATGCCTATAATTGGGATTTTGCCCAGATACAGTATAATTATCTGGATGAGAACTCGCAGGCAGGGGTAAGAGGCCTCAAAGCCGCCGCCGGGAAAGGGATTCCGGTAATAATAATGGAGCCTCTCCGTGGTGGAAGGCTTGTAAACGGTATTCCGGAAAAGGCGAGGAACATGATATCCGATGCTACCGGATGGACAGCTGCCGAGTTCGGGCTTAAGTGGTTATGGAACCAGCCCGAAGTAACCACGGTTCTTTCCGGAATGAATTCAATGGATATGGTTAAGGAGAATATAAGAATAGCTTCCGATACAGAGGAGAACTCTCTGACCGAAGCTGATATAAACACGTACGAGAAGGTTATACAGGAGATCGAGAAGAAAGTAAAGGTCAAATGTACCGGCTGTGCATACTGCATGCCTTGTCCGGCGGGGGTGGATATACCCGGATGTTTTAAAATATACAATTCATCCTACGTTGACGGATATGCTAATGCATGGCGGGAGTATTTCATGTGCACTGCTATGAAGAATGAGAAATCAATGGCATCCCTCTGCAAGAAGTGTGGCAAGTGCGAAGCCCACTGCCCGCAAGGCATTCACATAAGAGATGAACTTACAAAAGTTAAGAGAAGATTTGAGTCACCGATATTTAAAGCGGCAACTTTTTTTGCTCCCGGACACTTAAAATAAAGAGGATACAAAGAACACATATGAGAAGAAACAACTTCTTTGCAATCTTATTGGTATGTATTATATCCATGTTTTTCCTGCCGGCATGTGACAGCCAGTCAGAATCCGATGAGAATGGCACCGGTACTGAAGGGCAGTCATCCGAAGAAGAAAATCAGGAAAAGGACCCTTATGACGAGTATATCCGATCGGCGCTTCAGAATGTAAATCAGGATGGTAAAACAACCGCTGATGTCACACCGACGAATGCACCCACGAGTATCCCGGATATTCCGACAGTTACTCCCGTCATTACCCCGGCGGATGATTTTACGGTATCGTCCATGGAAGGCCCGGATGATTATGCTGATGTTTTTACAACCCCCACGCCCTATCCTACGGAAACGGCCGAGGCGTCCCCTTCTCCGACGGAGGATCCAAACGCAACTCCTACGCCGACACCTACACCCTATATTACACCGGATGAATTTGATGTGGGGAAGTGCTGTATTTACATTAACGGCGAAAGCGACAGTGCATTCGGTACCGAAGTGATAACTGCAATCAATAAAGCAAGGACAGACCTTGGCTACAAACCTCTTATAACCAACAAAGGTCTCGGTACATGCGCCGACAGAAGAACACGGGAGATAGCGGCAAATTTTGATCATACAAGACCGAACGGACTGCAGTTCTATTCTCTTGCACCGGAACACTTCAAGGCAGAGATGCTGCTGATGACCATGCAGAAAGCGGAAGATACCGTTGATGCCATGATAAAAAACGATCCTGTTTCGAGGAGGCTGATCTTTACCGAAAAATACCAGTCAATAGGCGCATCAAGCTTTAAATGTAACGGTACACGCTTTACGGTTGTGTCCTTCGGGCTTTAAAATGCTTTTTTTACTTGAATTTTTAGGCAGATGATAATACAATGTTAGGGTTGAAAGGAGTTTTATTATGCCTAGAGATTTAGATCTTGATTTTGAATTTCAGGATGATGAGGTTCGCGAGCGTCCGGTTCGTTCGTCACGTCCGGCTACTCATCGTGAGGGTAACGCAAGCAGAGGCCATGCAAGAGCAGCGGCTCCCAGACGCAAGAAAAACGATACAACAAGTATTATTATCCTTGCGGTGGAGATAGTTGTTTTTATTGCTCTTATTATCCTGTTCTTTGTACTTAAAGGAAAGATTGTTGACGGTGATGCATCGGCACAGGCTTCCCAGAGTTCATCGGCTGAGGCCGGAGCATCAAACGGAGTAAATGTTGAAAACGATGAGTTTACTCTTACCTGTACGAAAGTTCAGCTTGTTATGGATGCGAATAATGAGACTGCTGCCGTGGTTTACTTCACATTCGTCAACAAGACGGACACACCGCTTGCCATGAGCGCGGTATTCCCTGCCAGTGTTAAGCAGAACGGTGTTGATTGTCCTGAAGACTTGAATCTTGCCGAAGCACCGGCAGAGATAGGCAACAAGGATATGCAGGTATCGGGAGGACAGTCTGTTGAATGTGCGTATGCATTCAAGCTTTCGGATCAGACGAGTCCGCTCACACTTACGGTACATGATAATTATTCCACATTCCAGGATATCGGATCTACGGAGATCCCTATCAGCTGATGGGAAAATCATCATAACATATAAGGAGTCGGGACAGTTTATGTTCCGACTCGTTTCGTTTTTTGAAGAGACTTAATTCTAATGGTGTGACTTTCAAGAAACCGGAGAGAATGCAAAATGAGAATTATAATCGTTGGATGCGGAAAAGTGGGATCTACCCTTGCCGAACACCTTGATGAAGAAGGTCACGACATCACAGTCATAGATAAGCACGGTGAAAAACTTAAATATCTGTCTGACAGGATTGATGTACTGGGAGTTGAGGGAAACGGAGCCAGTGTTTCCACACAAAGAGAGGCCGGGGTCAAGGATGCGGATATTCTGATTGCTACTACCAATTCGGATGAACTTAATCTCTTGTGTTGTCTTATTGCAAAAAAAGCCGGTAATTGCCAGACGATCGCAAGGATACGTGACCCGGAATATTTCAATGAGATGCGCTATATAAGGGATGAGCTTAACCTTTCGCTTGTAATTAATCCCGAGCAGGCGGCTGCGGCTGAAGTGGCAAGGATCATCAAATTCCCGTCGGCAATGAAGGTTGATACATTTGCAAGAGGCAGGGTGGAACTTATCAAGATAAGCATTCCCCAGGGGTCAAAACTTGACGGTCTTGCTCTATCGGAGATGGATTCCAAACTGCACTGCAAGGTACTCATCTGTACGGTTGAAAGGGGTGAGGAACTCCTGATACCGCACGGTAATTTTGCCTTAATGGCAGGAGATATAGTATCGTTTATTGCTCCGCATTCGGTGGCTCTTACGTTTTTCAAAGCGGGAGGTGCCAACATATCCAATGCCGTAAAATCCATTATACTGATAGGGGGCGGTAAGATGAGTTACTATGTTGCCAAGCTCCTTGAAGAGACCAAGATCGGAGTCAAGATAATAGAGCAGGATTTCGAAAAGTGCCAGAGTCTGTCGGAAATGCTGCCTCAGGCCGTCATAATTAACGGGGACGGAACGGATAAACAGCTTCTTGACGAGGAAGGAATCAGTGTTGTAGATGCGGTGGGTAATTTTACCGGGATAGACGAGGAAAACATTTTGCTCTCCCTTTATGAGAAAGGAATCAGCAAAGCAAAACTTCTGACCAAGATAAACAGGATCAATTTTGAAGAAGTAATTGCCGGACTTGATATAGGAAGCATAATCAATCCAAACAGTATAACAAGCGATTATATCGTAAGATTCGTAAGAGCCCTGAACAACAGCAAAGGAAGTAACGTTGAGACTCTGTACAAGATTGCTCAGGGAAGGGCGGAGGCACTTGAGTTTCGGGTCAAGAATAAGTCAAAGATTGTGGGTAAACCTCTTATGGAGCTTAACCTCAAGCCCAACATCATTATTGCCTGCATAACAAAAGGAAATAAAGTAGTTATCCCAAACGGACAAAGCGTTATAGAAGAAGGGGATCTTGTGGTTGTAGTCAGCGTGGAACGCGGGCTTAACGATCTGGAGGATATTCTCGCATGAACAGAAAAATGATTGCATACTTTGTGGGAAGAGTTCTTCGGATTGAAGCCGTTTTGATGCTTCTGCCTACGATTGTATCCGTGATCTACAGGGAAAAAGAGTGGATAATGATAGCGGCTGCGGCGCTTATCAGTTTCGGAACCGGCTATCTGCTCAGTTTTCGAAAACCAAAAAACATGTCGTTTTACACCCGTGAAGGGATTATGGCGGTAGCGCTCAGCTGGATACTTATGTCGGTTTTCGGTGCGATCCCGCTTTGGCATGCGGTAGGGCATATCGGGTTTACCGATGCCCTCTTTGAGACTATATCGGGATTCACAACTACCGGTGCAAGTATACTTACAGAGGTAGAATCATTGCCGAAGGGTATACTGTTCTGGAGAAGCTTTACCCACTGGGTGGGAGGAATGGGTATACTGGTCTTTGTTCTGGCACTCCTTCCGGAAGCAGCCGGTGACAGTATTTATCTTATGAGAGCGGAAAGCCCGGGGCCCTCCGTGGGCAAACTCGTTCCGAAGGTAAAATCAACCGCTAAGATACTGTATCTTATATATATAGCGATCACAGTGGCGGAGATAGTTGCTCTGATGCTGACAGGAATGTCCCTTTACGAAGCATCGGTCATATCATTCGGATCTGTGGGTACCGGCGGATTTGCCATAAGAAACAGCGGATGTATGGAATACACCGCACTGCAGCAGTGGGTCATAACATTCTTCATGATAGTCTGCGGTGCCAATTTTAATGTGTATTTTCTCTTTGTTGCAAGAAAGTTTCGCGAAGCGTTTAAGTCAGAGGAGGTTATCTCCTATCTGTCGATATATGCCGTAATAACTGCCCTTGTCGCATTTAATATAAGAAATACATTCACAGGAGTTCACGATGTTATAAGACACAGTATGTTTAATGTGGCATCGGTAATGACGACTACGGGATTTGCGACAGCTGATTTTAATACATGGCCTACGTTTTCCAAAATGCTTCTGCTGGTTGCCATGTTTATCGGCGGTTGTGCGGGGTCTACGGCAGGAGGAGTTAAGGTAAGCCGCGTAATCATAGGGTCCAAAACAATAAGGAAGGAACTGCAGCATTTTGTTCATCCCAGAAGCGTCAAGATACTCAAATTTGAGGGAAAACCGATAGAACATGCCGTACTTCGCGGAATAAATGTGTACTTTCTCACATATATCATTATATTCGCTGTATCGGTAATACTTGTGGCACTGGATGAAAAAGATTTCACCACAACGGTAACTGCGGTCATAGCTACATTCAA